>CAYOOT010000005.1:0-42896 GCA_964405665.1 uncultured Bdellovibrionales bacterium
AGAAATCAGAAATCAGAAATCAGAAATCAGAAATCAGAAATCAGAAATCGGAAATCAGAAATCAGAAATCAGAACATGGGCCCTTTCAGGCTCGTCCAAACTCACTGCCTGCTCTACCCTAAACGGTGTCGAAGCAATTCTCCGAATACTTTCCAAACAAGCATAAGTTCCCAAAAATTCCCCCAAATCCCTTGCAAAACTCCTCACATAAAAACCTTTGGAACAGACAATTTCATAACGCAGTCTTTTTTCATCTAAAAATTCCAGTTCTAACTTTTCAATCTTAACCTTTCTGGCTTGATGTTTTACTTCAATCCCCTTTCGTGCAAGTTCGTAACTCTTTTTTCCAGCTTGCTTAATTGCTGAATACTGCGGGGGAATTTGTTCCTGTTCGCCTAAAAATTTTTCTTTTATTTTCTCCAAGATTTCATTCCTCTCCTCCCCCAACCTAAAATTATCATCTTCCTTGATAATTTTCCCGCAGATATCATCAGTATCGGTTTGCTTGCCCAATAAAATCACTCCAGAATAAGCTTTTGTCGCTTCTAAAAATCGATTGCTTAATTTTGTTCCCTTTCCCAGCAGAATAACCAAAAGCCCCGTTGCCAAGGGATCAAGAGTTCCAGCATGACCGATTTTTGTCGGTCTTAATTTTCTTTTTAAAACGCGAATAACATCAAAGGAAGTGATTCCCTCTGGTTTATCAATCAGCAAAATACCATCAATTTGATTTTTTTCGGAAGTGCTCAAGGATTAATTGCTTTTTTAAGTTCTTCGATTAAAGTTTTAGCTGTTTGTTCTTCCGTGCCCGCCAACTTACATCCGGCAGCGGCTTTATGTCCGCCTCCGCCGAAAACAAGCGCTACCTGATTAACATCAATTTCTTCTTTTTTGGAGCGTAGACTGAATTTCCAACCATCTTCAATTTCTCTTTGAAATACGGCAACCTCGACTCCCTCAATATTTCTAATTAATTCCACAAGGCCATCGGTATCATCAGCTTCCGCCTGAAAATTATCCAAGGTTTTTTTGGACATACTAAGCAGTGCAATTTTTCCGGCAGCAAGTAATTGCACCCGACCAATTGCATCGGCCTGCATTTTTAATTTCTTCAAAGGCATATTGCCGTAAAGCTGTTTGGAAACAAAATTAGGAATTGCTCCTTCAGCCACTAAATCTGCGGCACATTGCAAGGCCGAAACATTGGTATTGGAGAAACAAAACCTGCCGGTATCATCCAAAATCCCCGCATAAAGCAAGTTAGCGATAGTTTTATTAAAAGAAACTCCCAAACCCTTTAAGATTTTCCAAACAATCACCGCACTGGCGGCAGCTGTGGCCTCAATATAATTAAACTCCGCATAGCGATCGTTAGAAATATGGTGATCGATATTATAAGTTGTCTTAACCGACTTAAATAAACTATCAATCTCCTTGCCCACTCTTTTTTTAGAAGCAGTATCTACCACAATCAAAGTTTGAAATTTATTAAAATCAATTTCTGCAATTTGCTGCACAACCTTGATTTCTCCGCATAAACCTTGTAAGCGGGCAGGAATTGCATCATGTAAATAAACCATTACTGATTTGCCAGATGTTTTTAAACCATGGGCCAAACCCAGAGCCGATCCCACGGCATCGGCATCAGGAGAAATATGGGCAGAAACGATAATCTGATTTTCTTTTGATAATTTTTCTAAGAGCTCTTTTAGATCTAATTCTCTCAAGAGTGGCCTCCGGCTTTTTTTACCAACTCCTCAATCCTGGCAGCATTTTCCAAAGAGTGATCATATTTAAAAATAAGCTTCGGCGTATAACGAAGTTTTAATTTGTGGGCGATTTCTTGTTTAAAATGAAAGCTTTTTTCTTCCAAAAGATTCTCAATCTCAGCAATTTTTTCCGCAGTTGGCAAAGAAGAAACATTTCCCAGATCCAAAATTGTCCAAAAAACCCGGGCTTGCTTTAAATCAGGGGTCATTTCTACAGCAGAGATGCTGAGCAAATCCAATCTGCCGTCTCCCAATTGTCTTACTTCTTCCGCTAATACGGCGTAAACAAGTTCTCCAACTCTTTGTTTTTTGAAATTTGTCATACAACACCATATTAATTCAATTATCTGAACTCAGACATCGGAAATCTGATATCCGAATTCAGAAATCAGAATTCCGAAATCTGATTTCTGACTTCGGATATCTCACCCCTTACTGCGCAACCTCTTCTATTTTATAGACCTCAATAATGTCCCCTGCTTTAATATCAGAATATCCTTCAATACCAATACCGCATTCATAACCAGCTTGGACTTCTTTTACGTCATCTTTAAATCTGCGTAAACTGGAAAGCTTACCTTCAAAAACAACTGTACTATCACGAAGTAAGCGCACATTGGCCGCACGGTTAACTGTTCCATCCAAAACATAAGATCCGGCAATAACTCCCTGCTTCGGAACTTTAAAGGTTTGACGAACTTCCACTCGACCCAAAGTTTTTTCTTTAAATACAGGCGCTTTCATTCCTTTAATTGCCAAAGTGACCTGATCAATTAATTCATAGATCACTCGAGAATAAAGAACCTGAACTTCCTCGCCCTCCAACACGGCGGCCGCTCTGGCATCGGCACGCACATTAAAACCAATTAAAATTGCTTTTGAAGCTGCTGCTAATTGAACGTCGTTTTCACTAATCGCACCGACTGCTCGATGAATCACTCGGACTTTAACTTCTTCATTAGAAAGTTGTTCCAAGGCCGAAGCTACCGCTTCCACTGAACCTTGAACATCTCCCTTAACAATCAAGGGCAGTTCTTTAAGATCTTCCGAGGTATTAACTAATTCAGAAAATCTTTCCAAAGTTAATCCTCCAGTCGCAGCAACTCCCTTATCTGCCTGAGCTAATTCTTTTAATCTCTTACTTTGTTGTCGGCGATCGGCAATTGATCTTGCTTCTGTTTCTGAGGCAAAAACTATAAAATCATCTCCGGCTAGTGGCGCACTGGAGGCACCTAAAACTTCAACCGGAATACTCGGTCCAGCTTCATCTACTTTGTCTCCGTTATCGGCAACTAAGGCACGAACTTTTCCGAAGACACTACCGGCCACAAAAACATCGCCTTTTCTCAAAGTTCCTTTTTGTACTAGTACTGTAGCAACAGGGCCTCTTCCGCGATCGATTTTCGATTCAACAATCGTTCCAATAGCCAAACGATCGGCATTTGCTTTTAATTCCAAAATTTCCGCTTGCAGATACAAGCTTTCCAAAAGTTGATCAACCCCCTCACGAGTAAGAGCAGAAACATTACAAATCAAAGTATCACCACCCCACTCTTCCGGGACTAATCCATGTTCTGAAAGTTGAGCAAGAACCTTATCTCTATTTGCCCCTTCTTTATCAATCTTGTTTACGGCAACAATAATCGGCACCTTTGCTGCTTGAGCATGATTAATTGCTTCTATTGTCTGAGGCATTACACCATCATCGGCAGCGACCACCAAGACAACAATATCGGTAACCTTGGCACCACGACTTCTCATCGCAGTAAATGCTTCATGTCCGGGGGTATCAAGAAAAGTTACCGATCCTCCTGATGGAGAGACCACATTGTAGGCACCGATGTGTTGAGTGATTCCCCCGAACTCGGATTTTGTTACAGTAGTCTTTCTGATCGCATCAAGTAATGAAGTTTTTCCATGATCAACGTGTCCCATCACAGTAACCACAGGAGGACGAAGTTTTAATTTATCCTGAACTTCTTCTTCTTTTTGCAGATCAGCAATCATTTCTTCTACGTCTTGATCGGTGTTGGAAGTTGTATAACCAAATTCCGAAGCAATAACCGTTGCTGTATCAAAATCGATCAGGTGGTTAATTCCTGCCATGATACCCAGCTTCATTAAAATACTGATTACCTCACTGACCTTAACGCTCATCTGCTTGGCTAATTCGCCAACGGAAATTGCCCCCGCAACTTTAACCTGCTTTTTAGCTTGCTTCATCGCATTGGCTTCCAGCGGAGAATCTTCTTGTTCTGTTTTTTTATCTTTTTTCTTTACCTTTTTTGTTCTCCAACCATCACGCTCATCTTCGTAATCAAGAAGCTCATCTTTGCGCAGAACTTGTTTCTTCCTTGGTTTTTTAGAATCATGATCATCAAGGTCGGCTCGTTCAAATGATTTACCTTTCTTTTTCGCTTTTCCGGATTTCCCTAAGGAATCTTCATCGTCATCAATCAGCGATTCGGCAGGAGATTTTTTCCCGGCTGCTTGTGACTTTTTTGCAACTTCGGCGGCAGCAAGATTGTTCTTTGTAGGTAAATCTATTTTTCCAAGAATTTTTGGCGCACTAATGCCATGTCTTTTTCTGGTTTCTGCAAGTTGTTCTTCTTCAGAAAGAACAACAACTTGCTCTTCTTGCTCCTTAGAAGAAACCTTTTCTGCGGCAGCGGCGGCTTGCTCTACTTCTTCGGCAGCGGAATCCTTACCGATAGAAATGCGACCAAGTATTTTAGATTTATGTAAATCTGATTTTCTTGGTTCAACAACTTTTCCTTCCGCTTGCTGAGCTTCTTGTTCAACCACTTCAGCAGAAGAATCAGTTTTTTGAACTTCTGTTTCTTCTCTTTGCTCCTCAACTGCTTCAACATCGGAAACTACAGGCACTGCTTCTTCCAAAGAGGGATCTTTCTTCCTTCTCCTGATTACCGAGCCCATTCGACTTTCAGTCAACAAATGACCTTCCTTGCTAACTTCTTTCTGAGCGGCACCTTTTTCATTGACGGCTTTGCGAATAACAAAACGTCTTATTTTCTCCGCCTCATCATCACTTAAAGAACTGGAATGTGAAGATTTGTCCTCAAACTCTAATTGAGTGCACAAGGCAAGAACGGCTTTATTATCTAAACCCAGCTCTTTTGCTAACTCATAAACTCTAACTTTAGACATACACAATCCCTACTTTAAACATTCTAGTAAATTCAGTTACCAGCTTTTGTTATTAACCTTTTATAACCTATCGCTGTTATACGGGCGGGCATAAAACCCGCCCCAACTATTTCTACTTTTGCACTCTTAAAAATGCCTCTGTCGCACTACAAACAATTGCCGCTTCCTCAGGATTCATTCCTGTAATATTTTGCAATTCTTCTGTTGCCACCATGGCCAAAGTTTGAATCGCATCATATCCATTACTAATTAGTTTTTCTCTCAGATGCTCGGGAAGAACCAACTGATCAATATCACTGATACGCTCGTCTTCAGAATCTTCTTCCGGCGCTATTGTGGCAGCAACTTCTTTGGCACTTTCATGAATTTGTTTTGCCCGATCGGCATCCAAACCTTCAATATCAAGTAAATCTTCCAAAGAAGCGCGAGCGATCTCATGCACACTACGGTAACCTTCTTGAAAAAGAAGTTCTGTTTCTCCAAATCCAATTCCCGGCACAGCTTCGATCGATTTTCTTGCTCGTTTTGCTTCTTCTTCTGCCACAGATTCACTACGCACATCGATTTTCCAACCGGAAAGTTTGGAAGCTAATTTAACATTTTGCCCTCTGCGACCAATCGCTAAAGACAATTGCTCATCGCCAACAATAATTTCCATAGAATGTTCTTCTTCATCGACAATAACTCGAACAACTTCTGCCGGAGCAAGAGCTCTAGCAACAAAGCTCGGACCATCCGGAGTCCAAGTTACAATATCAATTCTTTCTCCGCGAAGTTCTGAAACAACCGCTTGTACCCTTGTTCCCTTGACACCGACACAGGCTCCTACCGGATCAACATTGGCTTCTGTGGAATAAACGGCAATCTTTGCCCGTTCTCCCGGCTCGCGCGCCACACTCTTAATTTCCACTATTCCTTCTGCAATTTCCGGAACATTGAGTTCGAAAAGTTTTTTCATAAACTCAGGATGGCTCCTGGTTAAAACTATTTGTGGACCACGGCTGATTGGATAAATATCTAAAATCATCGCTCGAATACGGTCCCCTTGACGATAGCGTTCGCGCTGAATTTGTTCTCGGATTGGAAGAATGGCATCGGTTCTTCCCAAGTTTACAATTAAGTTCCCTCTTTCAAATCTTTGAACTATGCCGTTGACAATTTCACCTTTGCGATCCCGATACTCGGTAAAAATAATATCTCTTTCCGCATCCCGCAGTTTTTGCATAATTACTTGTTTGGCAGTTTGTGCGGCAATTCTTCCCAGTTGAGCAGTATCCAATCTTCTTCCCAGTTCATCCCCGACTTCACAATCAGGATCAAATTCCTTTCTTCCGTCTTCTAAAGTAATTTGGGTAACTGGATCAATTACCTTATCCACTACAACTTTAAATTCGTGAACTTCAATTTCTCCCAATTCAGGATTATATGCGGCTTCTAAATTCCGGTTAGTGCCAAAGTGTTTTTTTGCAGCACTAAGCACTGCCGATTCCAAAGCAGTTATTAACACTTGTTTGTTAATGCCCTTGTCTCTTCCAACCTGATTAATAATTTGGTCCAAATCAAATAAATCTAATTTAATTCCCATTTTTCCACCTCTTCTTGGCTACAACGATTAGTAATCAAATTCTATAGTTGCGCGTTTAATATTTGTTAATGCAATTTCCGTTAATGGTGAATTTTTTTCACAATTAACTAAAAGTGTATCATTTTCTAGTTTAGAGATAGTTCCAATAAAAACTGTTCCTTTCTCCAATTTGCTCACTACTTTTACTTTTTCACCCAGCGCATCTGCAAAATGTTCCGGCAAACGCAGTTGGCGATTAATTCCAGGAGAAGAAATTTCCAATTCAGGATCTTGCTCCAAATCAAACTTCTCTCCCTCTGCCAGAAAAATCACTGACAATCTGCGACACAATCTACTGCAATCATCGCTGTTTACAGCAGAACGAATTATTTTAGTGATCACTTCTTTTTTCCCGGACTGTTTAGTAACCTCTTTTCTATTACAAGTAAGAGGCATCACACTAATTCGCAATTTTTGAGGCGAAGAAAATCTTTCAATATCATAGACTTTCATTCCCTCATCGCGGGCAACATCATCAATCAGTTGCCAAAGTGCATCATCTTTTAACAAAAAAGCCACTTAAAAGTACTCCGGAAAAAATATCATCGTCCTCTTTCGCGCTCTGCTTTGCAGAGTGCTTCAGACGACATAGCTTTTTCTAAAACTTATGCCGTAGTAACGGCATAAGTTTTGAAAAATGCTATGCAATACAGTATCGTGTCCCCTGAGTATCTGGACAAAAAACTCGTCCAGAATCCCCCGAACCTACTAGAGAAAATCAATTTCAAAACCTACATGAAAGAAATTGAACTTGAGAGTTTGTCGCCAAACCCCTTAGATGGGCAGAATGCCCCTAAGTTCCAGTATTTACCACGAACACTGTGATAAAGGATTCCTAATATTAATAGCACTTTAAATTTATATTTTCAACAGAATCAGCTACGAAATAATCATTATTTATACACATAAATAATGATTATTTCGTAGCTGATTTGAAGAATATATTGATTATTTGCTAAGAATTAAAGAGAAGAAAATTAAGTTACCGAGATAGAGAGAGAAACATTTAATATGAATTTTGAAATTTTGATTCAACTTTCTTGACTTTATTAAAACCCTCAATCATTATCCTATCACTTGAGGATATACATTTTAGAAATTTTTTATCTCTAAAATGTGGGAAGTGTGGCAGAGCATTCTTTGTTCATTCCACCGCGGACGCGCCGCCGTAAGGGGGTAGGAGAAAGTAAAGTATTTTATTTTCCCTAACTAAAAACATAGACCACTGATTGAGAATTTCAATTGGGAAGGTGTGTTTAGTAAAATTATTACCTAAGCCGGAAGACCGATCCTTAATTACGAGAAAATTGTAGATCTTGAGTCTATTGCGAAAGCAGTATCCAGGGGAAATTGATCGTATCAACGGGGACAAACACTCTCGCGAATTTGGAGTGAAAAGTCTAAGAAATGTTATTTTTCTGGCTAGTTTTTTTAATTTATTAAAAAACTTTTGCCGCTTTCTACATTTTTCCGTTTTTACATCAATAAATTCTCCAAACTCATTCTACATTTAATTTTAAATACAAATTTAAATATTGTCTGATCATGGCAAAGTTGCTCTTGAAAAGTAAATACTTTTTCATAATGCTGATAGCAATTATTCTGCTCCTAGTTTTTTCTGCGTTTGCAATTCAATCAAAAAACCTAAAAAAGAATTCTTTTTTAGATTCCGCCAGAGCGCAATTGGACTTTTCTAAAAAAACAGAAAATAATTTCTTAGGTTCTTCTAAGGAAGATGATCGAGAAATATCAAATAAAAGTGTGGCCCATCTAGACAATGAGAAAAACGAATTTCTTACAGATGCAGAAAACAAAAAAATAACTGGCAGCAAAGATAAAGCAAGAACTATTTCTGCCAAAGCCGCTAAAGACTTGGCTTTCTCTTCTGATTTAAATGAAGAATTTTCAGCTGACAATTTAGCTTCCACAAATAATTCTTTCCCTCAATCAGAGAATCCAGAAGAAACACACTATTTAAAAAATTTCCTGGAAACTTTAGGATTAAAAAGAGCAAGCGGTATAAGTAATCGCCAAGAAACAGAGCTTCCCACTGCAGAACTTAATAAATCTTACTGCACTACGCTGCTGGGGATCAATACTCCGGGGGATCCCTTTGTGGCATTTATGATTGTCCAAGGATTCGCACCAAAAGGTTTGTTTTTAGATCGCAGCACTGGGGCATTATGTGGAACTCCAGCAGAAAAAGGAATTTTCTATTTTACTGTACAAATGGATAATTCATCTTTCTCCGGTGAAAAAATAAAATATCGCCTGGTAGTGACAGAAGCAGCTACAAAGGAAGAGGAAGGAGAATTAAAAATCAACACTTTGCAACTTGCCGTAGGTAAAATCGGGGCAGAATATACTTTTCAACTTCAAGCTTCAGGCGGTGAAAAACCTTATTTTTGGTTAACCAGTGGACTGCCAGACGGACTGGAACTGGATTCTTCAGGGATTATCGGCGGCTCTCCGGCAAAAACAGGAGAATATCAAGTTTTAATTTCTGTTCAAGATTCTAGCGGAAGAACTGCATCCCTAACACTGCCTCTAGTCATCAGAACCACTCCTGTTTTTATTACAAGCAGTTCTCTTGGTGAAGGAGTAATCGATGAACCATTTCAAGCAAGATTATCGGCACAAGGTGGTGTTCCGCCTTATAGCTGGGAATTATTAGGACCGGAACTTCCCGAAGGAATGACTTTTTCTTCAATTAACGGCGTAATCGAAGGAACTCCCCAGAAATCTTTTAGCGGAACTGTTAGTGTTAAAGTTCAGGATTCGGAAAATAAGAGTGACAGTGCTGATCTAATTTTGGAAATCCGAGAACATTCTCTTAAAATAACAAATGAATCATTAGGAGATTCTTTTGTTGGAACTTTTTATTCCTTTACCTTAAGTGCCGAAGGCGGAACTGCTCCTTATAATTGGTCAGAAGTATCGGGAAGACTGCCCAATGGACTTGGTTTAGATGAATCAACGGGTGCAATTATGGGCACTCCGGCAACAAAGGGAGAGTTTGATTTAATAATTCTTGTTTCTGATTCCAATAATAAACAGGCGAAGAAAAGTTTTGTTTTGCGAATTAGTGATCCTACCTTAGAAACAAGTCCCCCAGCAACTCCCAGCCCTACTCCAGAAAAAGACAATTCCGATTCCACAACTACAGATCAAAGCACAGCCACCCCCACGCCACTTCCTCCTGCAATTACAAATTTTATTGCGATTCCTTCAGATAAAAAAGTAGGTTTAGTTTGGCAAAATCCCAGTGATCCACTTTTTCAGCAAACAACTATTGTTAGGACTGATGGAGAAGTAATTGAACAAGCCGATCAAGGAACTCTTGTCTATTCGGGAACAAATAACAACGCACTTGATTTAGATCTGGAAAATGATCAAAGCTACAGATATTTTGCTTTCGCCCAATTTTCCAGCAGTGAAAACCAACCTCTGCCCGCTGAAGCTACTGCTACTCCACAAGAGATTACCCTTACTAGCAAAGCCAATCCTTTTATTGATGAAGTGACAAATTTTTCTCCGCTGGATCCAAAATGTTTCAACTGTTCATCATTACCACAAATTGTTTTAGGTCCACCACAAGGCAAAGGAGAATATGGAGGATCAACAGATGCGGTTTCAATTGGTGCCAAAATAAATGATAGCAATGGAAAAGAAGGGCCTTACGGAGGTTCAATTACTTTGAAATTCAATGATAACATTGTCTTTAATGGCCCAGGTGCGGACTTCACAATTTTTGAAAATGCTTTCCGACTCAGTGGAACAGATGATTATTTTGTTGAACCAGCAGTAATTGAAGTCAGTGTTGATGGCATTCATTTTTATCGCTTTCCCTTTGATTTTGTTCCCCATTACGATAGCAATGGAGCTTTAAATCTTTTTAATCCTTTTTGTTATGCCAAAGGATTTGCCGGAACTCATCCAGTATACAGCAATAATAATAGTCCTTCTCCTCTTAATACAGTACTTTCCGGGGGAGATAGCTTTGATCTAAATGATCTTCCTGGAGCTCCACTTAGCTGGATCCGCTTTATTCGAATCACTTCAACCGGCGACAATTGGTTAACAGATCTGCAAGGAGAGGCGGTTAGACATTCCAACAAAACTCCTTATTTTGGAGCAAGCGGCAAAGGGAATTCCGGATTTGATCTGGATGCAATTACTGCAATTAATTTTTAAAAATAAAACAGGAGAATAAAATGAGAGACAATAAGATAAAACAAAAAAGCCGAAGATTACTACTTGCTTTATTAATCAGCTGGAATATTCAATCAATAATATTTCAGCAAAGTAACAGCGCATTAGCTGATGATATTATCACATCTGCAGATGTCACTGGAAAAATAACTCCCAATAACGTTGGTGGCGGATTAAGTCATCTTGCTAATGGAGATATTTTGGCATTTACTTCCGATAGCAGTGGCCCCACACTTGTAATAATTGATGCCAACGAAGATAATATTCCGGCAGGAGGAACAAAGGTTTTAGCACAGTTTGCTGCTTCTAATTATGGGGACTTTGTTAGAGTTTCTCCAAATGGTAAATTCGCCTTAGCTGGAATTTCTGGAGGAGCGTCAGAGGATATTTATAAAATCGACCTGACAACAGAAACAGTAACAAATTATAAGACAGTTACTGGGAATTTCGACTTGGCATTTATCAACAACGATCAGGCATATATCAGCTACAATTCTCCGTTGTATGTCGCTCCCAACAAGATTGACTTGTTAGAAATCGATGATTCTCCCACACTTAAAACTGTTGTTGAAACAGCAAGTCCTTATTCGGGACCTATTGTTCTTAACAGTTCAGGAGATCTTTATTATATTGGAACTAATCCCCTAACATTTGCAGCCTATCTTTTGAAATTTTCAGCCGCACAATTAGCTACGGCAGCTTCTTCTGGTACTCCATTAGTTGATTCTGATTCTAGTATTCCAGCAGTTACGCTCTCTGGTGGTTATAATTTGGCATATCACCAAATTAATTCCAGCACTGGCGAGTTATTTTATACTGATTTTGGTAGCGACCTTTATCGTATTAACGAAATATCTTTAACTCCTGAAAAATTTCTTACATTGAATAATCCCAATGTCTTCGCAATGACCGGTCTTAGCTTTTTTAAGCCCACTGCCTCATTTGGAGATTCTAGTGTTAGTCAAGCCGAACTTGCTATTTCTGCTACTGATTTTGGATCCAATAATTCTTTACTGCAAGTTCGTCCGACAAATTATGATAGTGACGGAGACAATACGGTTGATTCAGCAGATCTTTGCTCCAAAGATGTAAATAAAACCGCACCAGGAACTTGTGGTTGTGGAGCAGAGGAAACCGATGCCAACAATGACAATATTGTCGATTGTGGTGAGCCAAGAAATTTCTCTAAGAATATTACTCCGCTGATCGGTTCAGTTACTGGTGGAAGTAAAAGTTTAACCATAGTATTGGAAAACTTTGCTGAAGCAGATGAAGAATATCATATTGAAATTCAAGGACCGAGCCCGAAGAAAAGCAAAAAGACTCATACTTTGAAAAAAGGCAAAGGTAATAGTTATACTTTCAAAAATCTAAAACCAGGTGTTTACAAAGTTAAGTTTTATACTAAAGCAAAAATTAATGTTGTGAAAAAAGGTAAGACTAAGAAGAAAACTGTGAAATCGTTAGACAGTCAGACTGTGTTAGTTACAGTTACTAATTAGAAGTGTAGGGGCACCCTTTATGGGTGCCCGGTTGACCAATACATTTTGGAATTCCGGGCAGGCATAAAACCTGCCCCTACGTCTTGGCTGGATTAATTTCTGCCACGATACAATAATCCTGCTCCGAATAAATCAGCTGATTAAGCTGTTTAAAATTAGAATTTATTTCAGAGACAAATTCCTGCGGCAGAGAACCTTGAGATTTAATCTCTCTTAATTTCGCCCCCTCCGGATAAGGAGACAATTTCCTCAACTCTACAACTTTAAACCCAGAAATTTCCAAAGTAAACTTCAAAGTATCGGGATGAAGAGGCGGTTGATGCGTAGGATCACGATAATAGTTATGAGCAAAAGGAAGTAGTGATAAAACATTAATCGTTTCAAAAACTAATTTCGCAGAAGGTTTTAATTTCTTAGAAAGCAAAATAAACAACTCCCTGATTAAAGAATAAGGAAGATGTTCCACAACCTGAATGGCAACAAATCCCCCTAAAGAAGCATCAGGCAAAGAATTTAGATGTTTTAAAATATCCTCATTACGCACATCCAATCCATTATTTTTACAATGCTCAAGCATTGCCTCATTAAGCTCAATCCCGTAAGCAGTAATTCCTTTTTGCTTAAACTGTTTTAATAATTCTCCCCGGCCACAGCCCAAATCCAAAACTGGCCCATTTGCTGAAGCAAAAATCTCCGGATAAATCTGCAGTCTCTTAGAAATTTCTTCTTCGCTTCCACGATAGCGATTTTCCAGGAGCCAATAAGTAAAATCAACTTTATTAAGTAATTCATTGTTTATATTGGATTCGCCCTTTCTCACACCAATGGTGGCAAGCATGCTTTCTAAACCACTAACTATCGAATCTAGCTTTTGCAGTTCATCAGTTTCCTTGGAAATCCGATTAAGTTGTCTCACTAAATTTGCAAAATATTCCTGCTCTTTTTCAAAATAATCTCCCATTAAAAATTTTTTTATGAGATTTTTAATTTTATAAAACATGCCTTTCCTGTTGCTGGCAACAGGAAAGGCATGTTTTATGTTTAAATAATTTAATTCTGCTGTTTGACTAACAAGTTCTTTTTTCTCTGACACTTCTTCCTACCTGGAGTATTGCTGTTTTATTTCTGAAACTAAATGCTCAATACTTTGTTTTTGACTGATGATTTTCGCCTTTATAAAATGATTTTGCAAGCAATATGCAGTTTCTTGTCCAATTACTATAAAATCAAACTCTTTGATCCGTCTATTGATGTCCAATACTAGTTTTTTCGCCAGCTTTCCCGCAGTATCAATAAAAGCTTTGATCGCTTCTGAACTCGTAAAAATTAAAGCATACTTATTCTGCTCATTTTTTAAAATTTCTTCCAATACTTCTTGATTATAGGAATTAATTCCCAAACGAATCGTATGATAGACGGGAAAATCTTTGACCTTAAATCCATCTTTCTTTAAAGTTTCCGGAAGTAATGAGCTTGCCAACTGCCCCCGCAAAAGTAAAACATTGGACAACTTCTGCTGAGAAAGAAATTCCGATAATTCTTTGGCAAAACCGCCAGAGTTAGATTGTCCGGGAACAAACTTTACTTCAAAGCCATAACCTCTAATTTTTGCCGCAGTTTTTTCTCCAATTGCCGAGAAATTAAATTGCTCCAGCCTGGCAAAGAAACTTTCCCCTAATTTTATTTTTAAATATTCAAAAGCATATTTTACGCCATTAGCACTAGTAAAAACAATCCAATCCCCAACAGCTAATGTTTCAATCGCTTTAAGCAAATAATCAATCACCGGAGATTCCATAATTTCCAGCAGGGGCAGTTCTTTTACTTGCAGTTCTTCCGCCAAAAGATTCTTAGTTAATTCTTCCGATTGATGTCTGGGCCTGGTGTTAATAAAAATTGTTTGCATATTTTAAGCTAATGTTTCCGAAAGAATCTCTTCCCTTAATTTATCAATAGAAAATTTAGTTTTTTCAATACTGCTTGTTAAAAATATTCTTTCTCTTGTGATTCTTAACTCTTTTGGTAAATCTCTTAGAGCTTTGGTTTTTTGGCTTTGATTGAGTTGATCGGCCTTAGTGAAAACTACCAATAAGTTTCCTCTTCTGCCGATTTCCGCAAGCATTTTCTCCTGCTCTCCCAATTCTCTGCGGGCATCAACTAAAAGCAACAATAAGACCAATGTTTTTCGAGAAAGCAAATACCCTTCAAAAATTTCTGCCCAATCGCGCAGTTCTGATTTACTTCTTTTGGCATAACCAAAACCCGGCAAATCCACAAAGTAACAGGAATAATCCATTCTCTCTTTTTCCGGTTCGGTTAAATCATTAAAATTTATTTGAAAATAATTTAGCGCTTGGGTTTGTCCGGGAGTGCCGCTGGTTCTGACTAATTTCTTTTTTTGGCAGAGCAAATTGATCAAAGTTGATTTCCCCACATTAGATCTTCCGACAAAAGCAATTTCTGCCATCCCCGGAGGAGGCAACAAGTTTACTTTGGGAAAGGAAAAACAAAATTCCGAAGATTTGATTTTAAATCGTGAATCTTTTTCCACTCTAAAAACTTCCTAGCTTAGATTTTAATTCCTCAACTTCTTTAACCAGTTTTCTTTGTTTGTTAATACAAGAAAAAACCAACATAGCCAAAAAAATCCAAATTACAGTGTAGCCATAAAATAAATGCTGATAGGTATCGGGGGAAGTTTCCATATTAGGCCCTTTTGTTATGTGCACGGTGTAAATTTAATATTTCCTGTTCCAATAAGCGATTGCCCAAACGAACAAGCAGCATGTTAAAACCAAAGGTAATTAAGGCTAAACTAGCTATTAACAAAGCATATTTAAAACTAGGATCTTGCAAACCCTCTCTTCCTACAACTTGGGGATGAAGTTGCTCGTTTTGATTCATTATTTTTATTGAGAAAATCACAATCGGCACAAACAGAGAAGAAATGATAGCAAGCACTGCTGCAAAATTTCTTTGCTTAGAATCGTTTTCTGTAAATTTTCTTAGTAACATATAAACCAAAAGTATCAACCAGAGAGCAAGCGAAGAAACCAGCCGCGGCTCCCATCTCCACCAAGTGTTCCAAGCAGAGTGCCCCCAAATCATTCCGGTAGCTAGAACAATAGAACAAAATATAAAGCCGACATAATTGGCACTTTCAGCAAGTAAATCCCAAACTACTTTTTTGCTTGCTAAATAAAAGATACTGGCCATCAAAAGCACTGCCACTAAAAGATAAGAAGTAAATGCCGCACCAACATGAAAATAGAATATTCGTTGCACCGCTCCCATAATTTTTTCATCGGGAACTATCTTAAAAACAAAGATTAAAGCCAGTTCCAATAAGAGAAAAGACAATAGTGGTAGGTATCGTTGATAGGAACGACTTTTGAGCATCCTCAAATTGATAAAATTTTCTATTTCCATTCAGCTTTCAATCATATTTAAATAACTTTTATTTCTGAGCTAACCTTTTTATTAGCAGACCAAGTTCTGCCGAATAATCACTGCTGGCAGCAATTTTTGCGCCACTAACAATTATCTTGCAAGAAAGGTTTCCAATGATCCCCAATAAAATAAGGGTAATACTCCAACCAAGAAAATATGTAATATTAAATTCAATTTGTGATGACGATTTGCCGCCCAGTGTAGCCTGAATTGGTTGATTAGTCCCAGCTTGATTCATCTCTAGGTCGATACCGCTTGCCAAAAAGTTTTTCAGATTAGCATTGAGTTTAGAATGACTCTCTATTTTTTCAGAAAAAGTTGCGACAAGTTGCGGGTCTTGCAGAAGTTTCCAGGCATAATCAATCACTTGATATCCAAAATAAATACCAACAAAAATTAAAACTATTCCCAGTATTCGTATGAAATTTACAAAAGCAAAAGGTGGATTAGAGCCTAAATTTTCGATTTTTCTTTCTATTATCGCCATTACTAGGATTCCTTAAATAAAACTTATTCTTTTAGCACATATTCAAAAAGCACTAAACTAAGCATAAAAGCAATGATATTGTAAACACAAAGCAACTGAAACCAAAAACTGTCAAAATCAATTACCTTAAAATTGAATAAATGCTGCATTAAAAATACGGCCGCAGAAATCAGCGGAAGAACCAAGGGGAAAAGCAAAAGCGGAAGTAACAATTCCCTTCCTGGCGTCACCACGGCAATTGCTGAAAAAATTGTTCCCAAAGAAACAAAACCAAAAGCAGAAAGAAACAGAATTAAAAATAACTGATAACCATAAGCAAAGAGCGCCAAGTTAAAAAAAAGACTATGTAATGCAACTATTAAAATTTGAATTAAAAGTAAGAAGGAAAAATTAATTAAAAACTTGGAAAGAAAAATCAAAGCCGAATCAATTCCGGTTAGGAGTAAACCCACTAAAGCATCACCCTCCTTTTCTTGAACAAAAGATGTGTTCAAAGTAACTACTCCGGTAAATAAAAATATCAACATGATTATTCCCGGAGTTAATTGTAAAATTTCCGCATCGCCAAAACCCAGTTTTTTAAAAGCAAAGCTCGCCACGACTACTTGGACAATCGCAAAAAGTATTATGGAAAAAAACTGATGTTTAATTCCGTATAAAATCTTAAAATCTTTTTTTAGTAAATTAAAAAACATTTAATTAAGTAATTTTCCTTTTTCCAAAACCAGTTGTCGTTTTACAAAATCTTTGGCTGAACCATCAGGATGAGTTACTAAAATAATTGTTTTACCTTGTTTGTTTAACCGCGATAACAATTCTGAAAGTCGATCGCAAGAAGTTCGATCTAAATTGGCATAAGGCTCATCAAGCAACAATAATTCCGCCTCTCCCAATAAGGCCCGGGCGATTGCTGCTTTTTTTTGTACTCCTTGAGAACATTCCACAAGCTTTTTTAATAAAAAAGCTTGTAATTGTAAGGTTTCTATTAATTCCCTCAACTGAGAATTTTCAATTTTCTGACATCTAGCTATTAATTCTAGATTTTCTTTAAGCGTGAGATTTAAATATAAATTAACTTTTTGTCCTAGATAAGCAATTCTTGATGAGAGTTGCCTAGAAAAACTGCCGCTTTCAGCCGAAAAATCATAGTTAGAAAAATATCTAACTGAGCCAGTATTAGGTCTAATTAAGCCAGCAAGTATCGCCAATAAAGTAGACTTCCCCGCCCCGTTAGAACCAGAAATAATTACGATCTCACCTTTTTTTAAATCAAGACTAAGGCTATTTATTACAACTTCCTTACCGTAGTATTTTGTTAAATCACGAATTTCTATCATTGATCTTATTTCGAAATAACGGAAAAAATATCAGATAGCTAGAGACTAGTGCAACTATTGCTGTAACAATCAAAATAATTATATCTAAAACTTGCATTTATGCTCTTATCAAAACATCTTTTATTTTTTCTTTGTTTGCAAAAACAAAGAAAAAATTCGGACCAATCACAACTACTGTTCCACATAACATCACTAAGCCACCAAACCAAAGCCAAACTTGCAAAGGATTAATAAAAACCTTAATCATTGCCGGCGCTTTTTGAAAATCAATCTCCGCATCATCTTGCGGGGTTTCCGTTCCGGTTAAAGCAAGATATAAATCATCGCGAGGAGTAATTCGCATATCAACCTCCGAAGTCATCTCCTGGCTTCTTTGGTAGAGCCTTCTTTCTGGCTGCAAATAGCTAAGAAACTCGCCCGAGGAAGCTAAAGATACTTTTACCTTGGATGTCAAAGCCGTATAATCAGCAAGTTGTGTTTCATTTAAGGAAACCAATTCCAGCAGATATCTTCCTACCGTTATTTTTTCACCAACTCTTAGCACAATATCTTTTTCTGTTTTAAAACCCATTGAGGCAGTAATAGCAATGGCAATAATAGCAACTCCCAGATGGACAATTAAACCACCATATTTTTTGGGTCGTCTTTTGATTAGAGCAACTGCCGGAATAATTTCTTCTTCCAAGTCTTTTCTATTTCGGGCACGGCGAAATTCCGATTCAATTGTCATAATTACAAATAAGCAAAGACCAAAAGAAATTGCCGAGTAATATTTGCTGCTATCAATCCAAAGAAAGAATAATGTAAGCACTGCTCCAGTGATTAATGGACCAGCAAAAGTTTTCAACCAAACTTTAAAATTATTTTTAGTCCAGGCGATAAGCGGACCAACTCCCATTAAAAAAAGTAACATTAAAAATAGAGGAACATTTACTTTGTTAAAAAATGGCGGGCCAACAACACTCTTTTGTCCGGTAAGGGCTTCACTAAATACCGGATACATCACACCCCAGAAAGTCGCAAAACAAATACTAAGAAGAATTAAATTATTAAATAAAAATGCCGCTTCCCTACAAAAATAACTTTCTAAGAAACGCTCCGGTTGCAATTGTTTATAACGATAAAAAATTAAGCTCCCCGCAACAAGAAGAATCACAATGATATAGGCTAAAAATACCCAACCGACATCAGTTTCAGCAAAAGCATGAACACTTTGCACCACGCCGGAACGAGTCAGAAAAGTTCCAAAAACTGCTAAGGCATAAGTAAGAACAGACAAACAGCAATTCCAAACTTTTAGCATCCCCTTTTTCTCTTGTACCATCACTGAATGGATAAAGGCCGTGCCGGTCAACCAAGGCAAGAACGAGGCATTTTCCACTGGATCCCAAGCCCAAAATCCACCCCAACCTAATTCAATATAAGCCCAATTGCCCCCTAGCATTATTCCAGCGGTGAGGAATCCCCAAGCAACAAGCGTGTAACGGCGAGTCAAAATAATCCAATGATCTTTTAAATTGCCGCTTAGAAGTGCTGCCAGGCAAAAAGAAAATGGGATAACAAAACCGGTAAATCCCAAATAAAGCATTGGCGGATGAATTAACATTGAGGGGTTTTGTAAAAGCGGATTTAAGCCGTTACCATCAAAGAGCACACTCCCTTCTGGAACAAGACGAAAAGGATTGGTTAGAAAAACTACAACTGCTAAAAAAAAGTTGCAGGAAATATTTAAAATTGGAAGCAGCCAACTTACTAGATCTCTGGGAACCAATTCCAATTTTGTGGCAACGATGGTTGAAAAAAGGCACATTAAAAAAGCCCAAAGCAACATCGAACCATCCATCCCGCCCCAAACAGCCGAAATTAAATAATACCAAGGCATGTCGTTATTGGAATGCTGCCAAATATATAAATAGTTATAGTTATGATTGACAAAGGATACCGCTAAATAAATCAATGCCGCAGCAGCAAGAACAAAACCTAAACACAAACAATTTTTAGAGGACAAAGTATAATCTTGATTTTTTTTTATCGCCCCTCTGATACCAAGTAAAAAACCGAGTAAGGTCGCAAGCCAGGCAGTAGCCAATGTAAAATTTCCAAAATCAAGCATGTGTCTTTTTATAATGTCCGAAATAATTTTACAAATTTTTCCATGGCTTTTGCCGGATTATCTGCCAATAAAACAGAAGAAATCATTCCGACCCCAGATACTCCAGTTTTAAGCACCTCTTTGCAGTTATTTAAATCGATGCCTCCTAAAGCATAAATTGGAATTTTACAGGATTGCTGAGTTTTTTTCAGATATTCCAGTCCCAACGGAGAGCCATCCATTGTTTTTGAAATTGCTTGATAAATAGGAGAAAGCAAAACATAATCACAAGCGGCTTTTTCTGCTTGTGAAACTTCTTCTACCGAATGAGCAGAGTAGCCAATAATAAAATCATTCCCTACTAACTTTCTTATTTCAGGAAAATTATTCTGCTTTCCAGTTAAATGAACACCCGCACAAGAAGTTTCTAGAGCTAACTGATAATTAGAATTTAATACCAGCTTCACTTGATAATTCTTACAAATTGGCAATAGTTCTTGAATCACCTGCTTTAATTCTGGATCGCTTGCTGGATTTTCTTTTTGTTCTCTGAGCTGAAGATATTTAACAAAGCCTTCACTGACAGCTAAAACCTTTTCAATTATAGAAACTAAAGTTCCTGCTTTTCTTAAGCGATAGCCGTCGGTGATTAGATAGATTGATTGTTTTGTTTTCAATATTGGGCCTGGTTGAACAAAATATCTGGTTTTCCGGGCAGCCATAAAGGCTGCCCCTACGTTGAATTCCAAATGTGGTTAATTGTAGGGGCAGGTTTTATGCCTGCCCGGTTAAGCATTATTCTATTAGCCCCGATAACGGACTCGACGCATGAGCATAAAGTTTCTTCGGCATTCTACCAGCCAAATAAGCCAGTCTTCCCGCTTCCACTCCCGCTTTCATCGCCGCAGCCATTTTTATTGGATCTTTAGCGCAAGCGATTGCCGAATTAGTAAGCACCGCAGCTGCTCCTAACTCCAAACAGCGCGTCGCATCAGAAGCTGTTCCGATACCAGCATCCACAATTACTGGAACTTTTGCCTGCTCAATAATAATCATTAAATTATAAATATTTTGCACTCCCAAGCCGCTTCCGATCGGTGCAACAAGAGGCATCACTGCAGCAGCTCCGGCATCCTGACATTTTTTTGCCACTATCGGATCATCAGTAATATAAGGAAGACAAACAAAACCTTCATTGGCAAGAATCTTACAGGCTTCAATTGTTTTTTCATTATCAGGGTAAAGAGTTTTCTCATCACCAATGACTTCAATTTTTACAAAATTTCCCACTCCTGCTTCTCGGGCAAGACGCGCCGTTCTTAAGCAATCTTCCAATGTGTAGCAGCCGGCAGTATTGGGAAGAATAGTGAGATTAGGAATATCATTTAAATAATCAAGGAGTGATTCTTTGGAACTGTCTGTAATATTCACTCGACGCACTGCAACTGTAATCATCTCTGCTCCGGAAGCAACAGTAGCAACTTTAGTTTGTTGAAAATCCCGATATTTACCCGATCCGACAATTAAGCGAGAATTAAAAGTTTTATCGCCTATTTGATAAGTGTCTTTTTGCATAACAACTCCTAGCCCCCACCAACAAAGTGGATGATTTCTATCTGATCACCAAATGTCAGCTTGGTGTTTTCATAAGCATTTCTTGGAATAATATCTTTATTTAATTCAATAGCAATTTTTTTTTCAGCAAGACCTAATTCAAACAACAAAGCAGAAAGCGTAGGACTTTTAGTTCTTGTGCTCTCACCATTTAATTTGATTTCAATTCCTTCTTGCATAGATAACTACACTGCAAAGTCACAAAAGATCCTCCTCCGCCAAGGCTAGGGAGGATTTAACTTTTTCTATGAAAAAGTTAAATTATACCACCTTGGTAATCGCATTAATCAATTCTTGCTTAGCAACGGCCCCGACGATTTGGCCTTTAAGTTCCCCGCTTTTAAAAAGCATTAAATTAGGAATGCCGCGCACATTATATTTCATTGCCGCTTCTTTATTATTATCAATATTAATTTTAAAAACTTTTAATTTCCCTGTATAAGTATTAGCCAATTCTTCAACGATGGGAGCTATTGTTTTACACGGCCCGCACCAAGGAGCCCAGAAATCGATCAAAACCGGCAATTCGGATTTAATAACTTCTTTATCAAATTCACTATCAGCTAACTCTTTAACCAAAGACATACATTACTCCAATTTAGATAAAAACCATTTTAGAAGGTTTAGGTATAGAACAACATGACAAAGTTGAAAAGAGCAGAAATTGTTCATTAATTTCCTGCAAATAGTTTTAATCAGAGAGATTTACTGCTAATTCAAATAATCAAACTTTATCTCATTTTCAATTTAAGTTACTGTGATCAACTTAATTATAGGAGATTAAGAATGATTAACAAAAAAATACTTTTTTCTACTTTTCAAAGTTTAGTTGTTGCTTCTTTAATGACTGGTTGTGCTGCTAAAGGAACGACAACTGATACCAGTAAAAAATCCTCTTGCGGCTGTAGTGATAAAAAATGCTCAAGTGGTACTTGTGGCGGTGCTGTAGCTCCAGCTGGCAGTTGCTCAGGGGATAAAAAATGTTCTGCTGAACATAAATGTTCTGCGGACAAATGTTGTTCAGGTAAGAAGTAGAATTATACAAATTCAGAGATCCGAAGTCGGATTTCTGGTTTCGGAATTCGGAAATCTGATTTCTGAATTCCGATTTCTGATGCTTTCTATTTGAGTAATACCCCCATCAGAACCCTGCCCCGATCCCAAAATTAAATCTCCCAAACCTTTCCCCATTCACTCGATCTAAAGCAAAACCATATTCAGCGCTGATTGGTCCGATCGGAGTTTTATATCTTAAGCCGAATCCCGGAGAAAAACGTAAATCATTTATATTATGCGTATCTCCCGTGAAATCTCCATTATTTTCCAAAAAGGCTTGTCCCGCATCAAGAAAGGTCAATCCAATCAATGATTCCGTAAAATCCAACTGAAATTCCGATCGAAAATTAAAACTACGATCCCCTCCGACAATATCTCCATCAACTCCTCGCGGTCCAATCGCATTTCTGGAAAATCCCCGCAAACTGTCTCGGCCTCCCAGAAATAATCTTTGACTCAGAGGAATCACATCGGTATCGGAGAACGGTTGCAAATAAGTAAAATTAACATTATTTGCCCAGGTTAGATCCGATAAAAGGGGCAGATAAAAAGATTGTTGCGCATTAAAACCATAAAAATTAATTGTTGATCCCATCCCTTTAAGCGAAGCTCGTGCTTGCACTAAAGTTCTTGCACCTTTTCTTGGGTTATAAAGACTATCTCTTAAATCCCAATCAAGTTGGGTATTGAAAATAGAAAGTCTTTTTTGCCCCACATCTGTCTGATCAATAATAATATCATCTGGCACATCATAAAGCCTCTCTTCAAAAACAGAATAAAAAATCCCCAGATTCAAATCCTTACTCAGCTTTCTTCTAAAGTTGGAAGAATATCCGATTCGATCGTAACTGTAAGATTCCAATAATTGCAAAGAATAGCGCGCAAACAGTTCGATAAAATGATCAAAGCCGCTATTATAAATATTTTGCGATGAAACTCCCAGGCGCAAGGTTCCGGCATCGAAAACATTTTCTCCGTTTCTTACAAAACCATCCACTCCTAAAGTGACGGCCTTGCCACTACGCCATAAATTTTTCTGTCCCACTTCGCCCAATAAATGCAAGCCCTCTTCGGAATTTAGAGTTAATCCTAATTGAAAACTTCCAGTATCCCGTTCAACAACTTTAACTAAAATGTCTTCATTTTCCTGATCATAAATTCCATCTACTGGCAGAATTTCTACAGAACGAAAAAATCCTGTTTGGTATAGAGCTTCCTCAGAACGTTTAATTCTTTCATCAGATAAAACTTGATCTTTTTTAAAGGCTAATTTGGTAGTGATTAATTCATTGTCGATATAATAATTTCCCCAGACCGAGATTTTGCCGGCTTTAATTTGAGGACCTGAGAAAATATCAATCCGCAACTCACCACTTTGCACTTGATAAGCAATTTCAATTTTAGCACTTAAATATCCTTTATTATAAAATAACTTCAATATTCTTCTTTTTTCATCTTCTGCTATTTTCTCGCTGAATAAATCTCCGGTTTTAAGCTTTTCTTCAATCTTTTCTTGCAGATCATAATCAATTGTTGTTTTACTTAAATAAGCATAAATAATTTTATTAATTTTATTTTCAGCTTTTTCCTTAATCTCAATTTGTAAATCCAAAAGATCAATTTCTTTGGTGGGGATCAATTTGAAAGAGACTTCGACATCAGGATATCCTGCCGCATCATAATATTTTTCGATTTCATTAAGATCGCTGGAAATCACTTCTTTAATCAATATCCCAGGCCGCCAATGCTTAAAAACAAACCAACCCTTAGGTCTAGATTCCATCAACTTTTCCAATTCACTGGAACTGAATTTTGTATTTCCCTGAAAAATAATTTCATTTAAGAAAACTCGATTACCTTCATTGATATTAATTAGATAATTTTTTCTCGATCCCTCTATCGGCAATTCTTCAAAATTTACCTCCGAGAAAAGATAACCTTGTTCTTCATACATTTTTGCTATTTCTCTGACTAGACTGCTGATCGCCGAAGGAGCAAAGGGCACAGTTCTTGTTTCTAAACGCAAAGGCCCTAATAATTCTACGGCAGAAAAAACAGTATTTCCCTTAAAATTGATGGTTATCGGATCCCGATGTTCAATTTTATAAATTAATTTTTTATTGGAAGAATTTTCCACATTTTCCACAGAGGATTGCCGAACCTCTGCTTGCAAATATCCTTCATTGCGTAAAGCCACCAATAAGGAAAGTTTAATATTTTTCAGATTGTTTTCACTATAGAGCTCTCCAATTTGCTCCCTTTGAATACTCTCTATTCTGCTCTTAACTTCCTGTGGCAGATCTCCTTCAATGACAATTGCTTCAATACGACTGGGTCTGTTTTCATCAATTGAACAGAAAATTTTCACATCTGGATATTGATCGTCCTTTTCCACCTTAAAATCTACATCGACATTTAAATACCCGCGCTGATAATAGTTTTTTTTGATATTAGCTACTGATTGCACTAAAACATCTTCTTTGAATTCTTCGGCAACTCTTAAACCGGAAAATCTTCTCAATTCCTGTTCCGAAAAAAGATGATTTCCTGAAAAATAAATTTTATAAATTCTAAAAGAAGAAGTATCTGCAAAACAAAGTGTGCAAAAAAGAAAGAATAAAAATAAAGATATTTTGATTCTACTTAACACTTTGCTCCTTTTGGGTCGCAGGGTCCAATTCTGAATTCGGTGAACTCACTGGAGTCGAGGGATCAAGATCTATGTTCGCTTTTTCTGCAGGCAAGGCAAAAAATCCTGAACTGGTTGAGAGATCTTTATCTTCGCCGCCGCCTTTGGGTTTCGTAGTGGATCCGGGCCCCTCGGCAAGCTCAGGGCGAGCGGGTTCAGCGGAACCAGGGCTATTCGGCTTTGCAGTCGAATAGAAAAAGTTACTCACTTCTGAAGGAAAAATATTGTAACCAGAAAAACTGGATTGATAATTCACCCCAATCGCAAAACCCCCCGAGCTTTCACTCTTGGCCCGGCCTTCGGGAAGAGTTTCCAATCCGCCAAAAAACTTCAAATTGGAATTTAGTACATAATCTATTGTAACCGAGCCGGCTTGTTGTCGAGAAAGCTCCGATTGCAAATGAAGTTCAAATTTATCAATAAGCGGCTTTTTTGCAGAAACTATCGGAATAAATTCTCCTGTTAAGGGAGAAAGTGCAGTTCCAAATTGGATTGAAGAAAGATTGGTTAAACTAGAAAAGCGATCGGCCAAACTAACTTCGGAAGCAGGATTGATTAAATCAGCAAGACCATAATGTTTACCCAACTTTTCATTTCTTCTTACAGCATCAAAACTTGTTCCAATTCCCAGTAATCCCTGAATATCTTCTTGCCGCAATCCGCTTTCCGAATGCAAAGATACTTCCGGATATTTTAATGTTCCGGATATTCCTAAAGTTATATGTTCATCTTCCGCGGCCTGATTTAGGACCACCGTTTCTGAAAGTAAGGAAATTTGCGGATCGGTATTGCCTGGCACAAAAAGTAGCTGTCCATTAATGATATCAAACTCTTTGGACTGCAAACCAAAAATTCCCTCAATCACTTCTACTTTTCCGGAAAAAAGTGGACGCGCTAAATTTCCCGTAACTTTCAAATCACCTCTGAGCTCCGCTTGTGCAATATTAGTTTCTAAAACCAGTCCTTTTTCTGCTTTTAATCTCAGATCTAAAATAAAATCTTCCAAATATTGTCGATTCTCTTTTTTGATGGTCACGGGATAGGAATTTCCCGTAAGAAAATCAGTAATTGATTTGATAATGGTTAATAAACTTATTATTTTTTCATACAAAGCATTTTGCACCGCCACTTCTCCGCTAATTACCCAAGGCTGATTGGCATCTTTAAAAAGCCTTAAATTGCCATCTAATTCTAAATTTAAGTTATCCACCGGTTCAATCACGACATTGGGGAAATTTAATAATAAATTTACTTTTCTTGCCTCAGAAAAAATATCTTCTATCCGTCCCTGACCTTTCAATATCGCTCCATTCATCCGTGCACTAATCTCACTAATGCTGAGATCTCCCGCAGTTAATTCCGCCAGCACAACACCATCAGTAAGACCGACAATATTATTGCCCAAGGGGAGTGCAAAAGAAAATTTAGCAAGCTTTAATGGTCCACTAAATTTAGGATCAAGCAAATCACCGCTGATTTGCAATTCTAAAGATAAATCTCCGGAGAGTTGTTCAAAGAAATCCTGTTTGGAAGATAAGGTACCCAGTTCCCAATTTCCGGTCAAAGTAGCATGCCAGCCTTGATGCAAATTTAGACCGCCTTTTAGCGTAATTTCCTTTTCTTGAACTTTGAATTTTACTTGAGAAAAATCCAAGTCACCTTTATTTAACAAAATTAATATCTTATCGCTTTGAATAATTCTAAATTGATCTTTTAAATAGCTAAAGCGGTTAATTTCAATTTTTCCATCTCCGGAATATAAATCATCGGCTTTAGAATGATAATGAAAGCTTCCTGCCAATTCACCTTCGGCGTTACCTAACTGCTCTTTGGAAAATAAATACCCTAAAGGCAAGGAGGTTGAGAGCAATTCTAGTTCAAAATCATTTTTTGTTGTATCAGCCAACGGGCAAATAATATTTAAATTTAGCGTTCGATCGAAAAATTGGGCATTAGCAATCAATTTTTCCAAATTTCCACTAATTTTAAAATCAGATCTCTTCTGATCCAAGTTTTTTCCTAAAATTTTACTGGAAACAACGTTTCCAGTAATTTCATAAGCGGGGTTTTGAAGTTTTCCGGAAAGGAGCAATGTAGCATCGATCTGATTTGATAAATTAGGAAAAATCTGGGAAAACTCTTTAATTTTGGCTAGTTCTAGTCCGGAAAATTTTGCTTCTCCTTTAATCTCTTCCCCTTCTAATAAATTAAATTTACCCAAAACTTTTCCGTTAAGCAAATTTGCCTCCAAATTTGCTTGCAAAAGATTTTCTGTCGGCATTAAAAATTGGATCTTCAACTTATCCAAAGGCGCATTGAGCAAAGCAATATTATCGATTTCAGCTTTTCCTTCCAGAGAAATGCGATCGGCATTAAACTTGCCTTTTAAATCAAGATTAACTTTGCTCTCCGGTAAAAGATAGGTGTTAATTCTTTTATTCTCCTCTTCCGATAAAACGGCAGAAAGCAAAGCAGCAAATTTATCGGCCCGATAAGAATTTAACTTTAAAGTTTCCAGTAAAAATTCTTTGGCTGCAAAAAAATAAGAAAAAGCGGCTTGCAAATCAATGTCTTTTTTTGAATCCTCGGTTAAAAAAACATTTTCCACCGCAACACGATCTAAATTAACTAAAACATCGGCCTTGATCTGCTTGGGCTCTGTTCCGGCTTTTAAATAATAAATTCCCCCTTCCTTGAAACCGGCCTGCACCAAGAGTTTAACTTGCGGGTTATTCAATTTTCCCTCAATTCTCCCCTCCGCTTTTAAATCAACCGGATTAATGCTTTTTAAAACACTTTCTTCAAAAGCCCTTGTGATGTAATCCTGTTTGGCTCTTGCAGAAAAATCCAAATTATAAAAACCTTCTTCTCCTAAAATAATTTCCCCTGTAGCAGTAGTTTCTGCTCCCAGGGCCTTTCCTAAAGTATTATCTCCAAAATAAACTTTGCCTAAACCGATTATCCCTCTTGTAGAAAAATCACCAAGTTTAATTTTTGCACTAGAAGCAGGTGTGTAAAAAAAGTTGCTGCTGCTGGCCACAAAATCATAAGGTTTTTTGATGTCAAAATCTTGTTCAATAAAATCTATTTTCAGATCATCCCAGCTAACATAATTATCCGGCACCCCAAGAATTAATTGAGATTTCTTTTCCGGATCGGAATAAATATGGATATCGGTAACGTGGAACCCCCAGGTAGAAATCCATTTTAAAAAAGGACTGCCCTCCAAATTTTCTCGACTTTTCTTTTTCGGGGGAAAAAGAAAAGCCAGTGTATTGATTAATCCCGTATCTTTTCCCAAACTATAAGCATTAGCACCTTCCAGTTTAAGATTCTCCAAACGCAACTCTTTTCTAAAAAGGGCGCTGGTATTAACAGCAATACTGATTCTATCCGCCCTGAAACCACCGCCATATTTTTTTTCTTCCGGGGAAACAATAGAAACATTTTCCACACTTGCTGCTAAGGGGAAAAAATGGACAACAGGGTGTTTTAAAGTGGCGACGCATTTAGTTCCGTCAGAAAAAATATTTCTTAGAAAATAGCCCAGCAGATAGTTAGAGGAAAATTTAACGAGCAGGATAAAAATAAGTAGATAGAAAAATACTTTTATGAATTTTTTTATGAATTTTTTCATCTCTCGCATGACAAATACTCAACAGGCATCTTGCCTGTTGAGTCAGCGCTATGTTGCCAGGCATGATAGGAACTGCGCACCAAGGGCCCGGACTCGACATAGGAAAATCCTTTGCTTTCCCCGTAATGTTTGAATTCAAGAAATTCCTCGGGAGTAACATAACGAAAAATCGGCAATTGTTTTTCTGTGGGTTGTAAATATTGGCCGACTGTAAGAATCTCCACTCCCGCTTCTCTTAAAGAATCCATTACTTCCAGCACTTCTTTAAAAGTTTCGCCTAAACCAACCATCACCCCGGATTTGGTTTTAATATTGGAATGTAGTTTTTTGGCATGTTTTAAAACATTAAGCGATCGCTTGAAACTAGAGCCCGGACGAACTGTGCGATATAATCGGGGAACAGTTTCCACATTATGATTTAAAACACTAACTAAACCTGATTGTAAAATCATTTGCACTAATTCCAAATTACCTCGCATGTCCGGAATTAAGAGTTCAATTTTACAACTGGGATTTTGTGAAGAAATCGCTTTTACAGTCTGATTGAAATGTTCTGCTCCCATATCGGGCAAATCATCGCGATCCACTGAAGTAACTACCACATGCTTGAGGCCCAGTTCGGCTACGGCCTTACCCACTTTATAAGGCTCAAATGGATCCAGTGGCTGTAAGCTTTCTAAGGTGCCATCCTTTACTGCACAAAAACTACAACGTCTGGTGCATTGTTCACCCATGATCATAAAAGTAGCGGTATGATGAGTCCAACATTCTCCGATATTGGGACAACGGGCTTCTTCACAAACGGTTACTAAACGATGTTTCCTGATAATTTCATTTGTTTGAGAAAAATTTGCTGTTCCCGGAGCTTTAACCTTGAGCCAATCCGGGCGTGGAGCACGAGTTACTTTTTTCTCTTGTTTTTTTTCTTCCACTTCTAAATTAAAAATTTCGGCAAGACAGTTTACAAAAACATTCTGCACTTTTTCCATTGAAGGTGCGGCAATACCTTTTTCCTGACAAAGTTCAGCAAGAGAAGTCATTACTAAGCCGTCTTGTCCGCAAGGAGAAATTAATTTAAAATATTCCAAATCAGTTGTGACATTTAGCGCTATACCGTGATAAGAAACCCATTTTTTAATACCAATTCCTAAAGAAGCTATTTTCTTCCATTGATCTTTAATATTTTTCAACCAAATTCCCGTTAACCCCGGTCGAGCTGAGGCTTCAAAACCGAATTTTCTCAGAGTTTGAATTCCTGCTTCTTCTATTTTTCTTAAAAAAATATGAACATCACGACCGTGACGATTTAAATCAAAAATTGGATAAGCCACTAATTGTCCCGGTCCATGAAAAGTTGCTTGTCCGCCTCGACCGATTTCAAACCAGGGGATTGCTTTTCCTGAGGAAGTGCTTTTACTTTTTGTCAGTTCTTCTTGAAAAGCGACTCCTCTTCCAACTGTATAAACTTCTTCTTGTTCGACAAGAATCAGAAAATCAACTAATTCAGGATCGGATATTTTTGCTTCTAAAAGATTTTGCTGCACTTCGAGAGTTTGCTCAAAAGGCTCAGGCGATATCCTTTTTATTACTCTTAAAAGATGCATACACGTTCTTTTTACTTAGGCTAACAATAAGACAGGATCTTCTAATAAACGTTTCAACTCTGTTAAAAATTCACCGGCGATTACACCATCAATAATCCGATGATCCACAGAAAGAGTAAGTCTCATTACGGAACCAGCTTTTACTTCACCGGCAAGTATTACCGGTTCATCTTGAATGGGACTTACCGCCAAAATTGCTCCTTGGCCCGGAGAAATAATCGCACTAAATTCCTCCACATCAAACATTCCCATATTGGAAATACTAAATGTTCCACCCATTAAATCATCAGGCTTTGGTCGGCCGGCGCGGGAGCGTTGCACTAAACCACGAGCTTCTGAAACGATATCAACAAGCGGTAATTGATCGGCATTTTTCAACACAGGAATTAATAAGCCATCAGGAACAGCAGTAACAATCCCCACATTCACAGCATGCGGTTGAACCAGATTATTTTCTGAAAAACTACAATTAATTCTCGGAACAACTCTCAAGGCTAATGCCGAAGCTTTGACAATCAAGTGATTGTAAGTAAGTCCTTCGTACTGCGCAAGTGGTTTTAAACTGTTTCTTAATTTCCTTAAAGCATCAATATTGATTTTACTTGTGGCAAAGAAATGAGGAATTGTGTTGCAACTTTCCACCATCCGCGAAGCGATTGCTTGTCGCATTTTTGAAAGTGGTTGCACGGCGCGTCCTTGTTGAGGAACAGAAGTTGTCACGCTTGGTCTTGTAACCATAGTTTCTGCTTGTCCGGCTGAATCTTCAGCAACAGGGCCACCTAAAGCCTTTTCTATATCTTTCCTAACAATTCTTCCACCATCTCCGGTTCCACTTAAAGCCGCATAATCAACTCCATGAGTTTTTGCCAAATTTCTTGCCAAAGGTGAAATCTTAATTCGCTCCGGATCTTCTGACTGTCCGTTTAATTCTGCTACAGATTCGATGGCAGGTCTGTTAGTCGGGGGAGTTGCTGCTGCTACTGGAGCACTCACTTGAGGCTGAGGTGTTGGAGCAACTGCTGTTGTGGTTTGTGTCTGTGTCGATTGTGCCGTCATTGGTTTTGCTTGTTCTCCTTTTGCCCCGACTATTGCAATTACGGAACCAACTTTTACTTTTTCTCCCTTAGGGGCACAAATTTGAACTAAAGTGCCTTCATGAAAAGACTCTATTTCCAAATCGGCTTTGTCTGTGGCTACTTCTGCTAAAGCTTCGCCTCTTTTTACACTGTCGCCCTCTTGCTTGTACCATCTTAAAATTGTGCCCTCACTCATGGTGTCACTTAACTGAGGCATAGTTATTTCAACAGACATTTTTACAATCTCCTAATATTATTCCCGACAAAGTTTTGTAGTTATACGCAACAACTAAATTACAGGCAACACTGTAGGGGCAGGTCTTGTGCCTGCCCGCATAATTGCAAGAGACTAATTTTGTCCACTGGTAAAACGGGCAGTATAAACACTAACATAAAGATAGTGTTTATGAAGACCTTCCCCTACAAACGATATAATCCTATCTAAATACCCAAATAAATTCTAGTCAGCAAATGCTAATTATACGCACCAAAAATATCATAAAGCCGGAATTTAAGAATATCTCTGCCCATCAGCAAAGAATCCCAGCCAAGATTGACTTTTGATCCAGGTACATTTTTCCAATTAACAGGAATCTCCACAATCTTATAGCCCGCTTTTCGGGCAATAAATAATATTTCCACGTCAAAGGAAAATTGTTCGGACTTTTGTTTGGAAAAAACTTCTCGAGCAACCGCTTGCTTAAATAATTTAAATCCACATTGCGTATCTTTAATTTTAGGAACAACAAATAAATTAACAAAAAGATTATAAATTCTTCCGATCAGTTTTCGATGCCATTGAGCAATAACTTTTGTATCATTTGAATTTAACGCTCTGGAGCCAATTGCAATATCATAACCCTCGGCTATCCCCTGTTCTAAGCGTTCCAATTCAACAATCGGAGTAGCTCCATCAGCATCGGCAAACAAAACAAGTTTGCCTTTACTATTTAAAACTCCGAATTTAACGGCATACCCTTTCCCTCGGTTTACGGCATAACTAAGCAAACGAATTTGCGGATACTCTTTACAAAGATCAAGCACTATTTTGGAAGTTTGATCTTTACTGCCATCATCAACAATAATAATTTCATAATTAAGTTTTCGCTTTTCCAGATATTTTAAAGTTTGATCGATAGTTTTAGGCAAACGCAACTCTTCATTATATGCCGGAAAAATCAAAGAGATATCAATCACTGCATTTTCTTTAGAAATTGCCGCAGTTGATTCTTTGAGAGTAACCGTTTCTTTAATTTCAACTTCGGGAGAATTCTCTTCTTCTGGAATTTTCCCATTCATTTTAGAAAAAAACAAAAAGCTACCGGGAATTCCCACAACCAGAAATTGAATAAGATGTTGAGTGACCACCATTGCCAAAGCAAGAGAACGAAGCACTCCTACTTCCACTAAAGCTTCCGTAGCCACTACTTCAATTACACCCACTCCAGCTGGAGCAGAAGGAATCAACGAACTAAAATTAACCACTGTTAAAAAGAGAATTATTTCTTGGATGCCCATACTGAGATGAAAGGCTTTTGTTACAAGATAATAAACAAACAACTCAACAAACCAAACCAATAAAGAAGACCCGGCCAACAAGCCAAGTGCTCGTGGTTTAAACATCGGCGCCAGTCCATTGATAAATCGCCGGATTCTTTCCATGGTATATCCGGAAAATTTCCCCGGGAAAATCTTGGAAATAAAATCCAGTATTTTAAAAATAATTCTGCGTTGCGAAAGAATTAAAACTGTTCCCAGGGCGATTCCTAGAAACATCATTGCTACGTAGTCAAGCCCCACGCTTCTTGCTGCAGCTTCCTGCGCAGAACCCAAGTGAAACAAGATGGCAAATAATAAACTTATTGTTAGACCATCGAATAATCGTTCTCCTGCAATCGTTGCCAGCACTGTGCTTTTATTTAAACCGGTTGCTCTGGCTCCAAGGAAGGCCCGACCAAATTCCCCAAGCCGTGCCGGGAAAATATTATTTAAAAAAAATCCCAAGATTAAACAACGAAATGAAGCAAGAAATTTTGGTGCTGATTTTTCAAAAAAAAATGGCCAGCGCCAAGCTCTTAACAAATAACTGAAGAAAGTAGTAATTACTGCCAAAGCAATTAAGGCATAATTTGCACTTTTGATTGAACTTAATACTTCTTCAACGTTAACTGTTTTTAGAATCCAGACAAAGCAAACAAATGAAATGAGAAAACCGAATAAATATTTAAACCAGGACTTTTTTTTCTTCTTGTTTAAAGCCAGCATAACAAAGAAAACAACCTAAAAACTACCCCAATAAAAAAGAAATCCCCGGGTAACACATCCCAGGGATCACGAAAAAACTGCCAATTTGAACTAAGGAGCAGTTGCTAGCTTAACTTTCTTCTAGAAACTAATGCACCAGCCAAAGTACCAGTAAACAACAGTCCTAAAGTAAATGGTTCAGGTGTTGCTGCAAGTTCTGCATCAATTGAAATTTGCCCGTTTCCGGAAAAATTCTGAATAATTCCAAACGCCACATCTAAACCAGGAGCGCCTGCAGTTTGCATATTTGATAAAGCCAAAGATAAATAAAAACTATTAAGTGCTGGAATCAAAGGCAATAAACTTCCTGCCGTAAAGCTTCCCACTGTTGTTGTAAACATACTCCCTACCGGACCCGTATCACTTCCTGCAAGGAATCCATTACCGAGACTACCGGATAACAATAAAGTATTTGAAGAATTATATAAGCTAAAAGTTCCTCCAACAGTATTTTGTGAAATGATTGGGCCAGCAACAGAAGGAGCACCGCTTGCTGAGATACCGCTTAAGGTGAATGATGCACCTGAAGTAATATCAGCAACTCCACTCAAATAATTATCAAAAACTACATTGGTATCTTGCTCTCCAAAAGTTGCGCCATTGCCATCGTTAATAGTAGATAGCGAACTACCAACATATTCTATTTCCTGAAAACCATTTCCTGTGCCACCTAAGCTAACTTGAATAATTGTTAGCGCCTGAGCACTAGAAGCAGTAATGAAAGTTAGAGCAAATACCGAAAATGCTTTTTGAATATTTGAAAACATCTGAAACTCCCTGGATAAACTACTTTAAAGCTATAATTCACTTTACAATAAATTATAATGCAGCAATCTATAATTGAGAGTAGAAAAAGTCAATTATATTGATCATTAAAAAGCATTTACAATTAAATTACTGCATGATATGATAGTTGAGTTTTCACAATTAAATGGTTCCCTAAAAAAGTATTATGACAATTGAAGATTCTAATAAAAAAGTCTCAAGTTTACCAAGTCTTGAACACATGATTAAAGCTTATGCCAATCATAATGATGGCAATGATCAAAAAGCGATCGATACCTTTAATATGTTTGAAACAACCGAGAAAATGTCTAGACTTAAGAATGAGTTACTTTGGATTCGAGACGGTATTGTTACAGAACAAACCCTTGAACGGGTGCTGGGGTTACCTAGAAAAATCAAATTCGAATCCTATGAAAATTGGGCTAAAATAATGATGATTTGGATCTCCCAACTAAAAAAATGACTTTATACTTTGACCTTGCCAAGTTGTTGACACAAAAATAATTCCTGGAAAAACTAAGTCCCTATAATTATTCAATCAATTTTTCTAAAATAATCTAAAAAGCAGGCATGCATGTTGCTTAGTTTGGAGCGCGGACTTTAGTCCGCCAGAAATACAAAATAATAGAAACCAAATTACTCTTTAAGTATCATGGCAGAAGACGAAGCAGCGGGAGATAAAACCGAAGCCCCCAGCGGAAGAAGAGTGACCCAGTCCCGACAACAGGGGATGGTCGGTCAATCTGCGGAGCTCAGCCAGGTTCTGGGCTTAATTGCTGCTTATATGGCGCTGCTCCATATTGCCCCCAGCCTCTGGAATGATCTGATCACCCTTTTTAAATATTTACTTAGTCCGGAAATAATCAGCGATCCCCTTACTCTAAAGAATTTAAAGAAAAATTTATTTCTTATTCTTTATCATCTCGGTCCCAAATTATTTACGATCATGGTAATTGCCGCTTTTTTTGGAGCAGGCTGCAGCGCCTTACAAACAAATTTTCTCTGGTCCTGGCAATTAGTAAAACCAAAACTTAGTAAATTAAATCCTCTTGCCGGTTTGCGCAGAATTTTTAGTCTTAATAATTCCGTTAATCTGATAAAACAAATTTGCAAATTAGCAATCATCTTTCCAATTGCCTATTATACTTTTTTCGATTTACTTCCCCAATTTAATAGAATCCCCGATCTTGCCACTTCTACCATCCTCACCGTAACAGCCGACATGGCCACATTGGTTTTTAAAAAAATTATTTCATTGCTCTTTCTCCTGGCTCTCGCCGATTTCTTTTGGCAACGCTACAGCGTTAGGAAAAAAATGATGATGAGTAAAGTTGAAGTCAAAGAAGAAAGAAAAGCGATGGAAGGGGATGAAACTATTCGTAAGAAAATTATCGCCATCGGATTGCAACGTGCTCGCGAAAGAATGATGAAAAATGTCCCCAAGGCCGATGTGGTGGTGACAAACCCGACACATATTGCTGTGGCCTTGGTTTATAGCGGAGAAATGGGATCGGCCCCACAAGTCGTAGCCAAAGGACAAGGACATATTGCCGAACGCATTAAGGAAGTAGCCAGAAGACATGGTGTGCCCATAGTGGAACGTAAACCACTGGCCCGGGCATTATTCAAAGTTGTAGAAGTTGGTGGAGAAATCCCCCAAGATTTATTCCGGGCAGTTGCTGAAATTCTTGCTTATGTTTACCGATTGAAAGGAAAAAACCCCATTAAATCAAGGAAAAATAAATAATCATGGCCGATGTAAAAAATAAAAAAGAGAAATCAAGCAGCACGGCAATGACCTACATCGTGCCGATGTTACTGATTAGCGTCGTGGTGATTATGATCATCCCGATACCAACACCTTTGTTGGATATCTTGCTTTCATTTAATATCACACTTTCTTTAGTGATTCTTTTTGTCTCTCTCTATATCGGTCGCCCTTTAGAGTTTTCATCCTATCCCTCCTTAATATTAATGACCACGCTATTTCGTTTATCAATGAACATCACTTCAACACGTTTGATTTTATTAAACGGCAGTGAGGGTCTCGGTGCTGCAGGAAATGTAATTAAGGCTTTCGGAACTTTTGTATTGGGAGGAAATTACGTAATCGGTGTCGTGATTTTTGCGATCATTACCGTAATTAATTTTTCGGTAATCACCAAAGGTTCCGGTCGTATTGCTGAAGTTGCCGCACGTTTTACCTTGGACGCGATGCCCGGTAAGCAAATGGCCATTGACTCCGACTTAAACTCCGGCTTAATCACCGAATCAGAAGCAAAAAAGCAACGTAAAGACATTGCTTCAGAAGCAGAATTTTATGGGGCAATGGACGGTGCTTCCAAATTCGTGCGCGGAGATGCCGTTGCCGGTATTCTCATTACATTTATCAACGTTCTGGGTGGCTTTTTTATCGGGATCGTCCAGGGCGGCATGGATTGGAGACAGGCGGCTTCAACTTACACTTTATTATCCGTCGGAGACGGTTTAGTTTCACAAATTCCTGCGCTAATAGTTTCAGTTTCTTCCGGTATGATTGTTGCGCGAGCAGCTTCCGGAGATGATTTGGGAACGGAAGTCGGCAAACAGTTAACTAATTATTCCCGTCCTTTAGTTCTTGCTTCTGCAGTAAGTCTCTTTTTTGCACTGGTTCCGGGTTTGCCATTTTTCCCTTTTCTTGTTTTAGGTGTGGCCACAGGAACTTTATCAATGTCTGGCTCCAAAGAACTTCCTTCTGAAAAAGAAGAGAAAGAAAATGCTAAAACAAAAGCACTAAATGCACCAAGTGCCCCTGCTCCAGGAAGCACAGAAGAAGTGAAGACTCTACTGGGAGTTGATTTGCTGGAATTGGAAGTTGGTTATGAATTAGTGCCGATGGTGGATGCAGCAAGCGGCGGAGATTTGATTGAAAGAATCCGATCGCTTCGCCGGCAATTTGCAATGGATCTTGGTTTCATTGTTCCGCCAATTCATATCCGAGACAATGTGCGCCTCAAACCAGGACAATATCGCTTACTCTTAAAAGGCATCGAAATCGCTACCGGCGAAATCAAAAGACATCACTTTTTGGCGATGGATCCTGGCGGTTTGGAAGCAAAAATTCCGGGTATCCCAACAAAAGAACCGGCCTTTGGTTTGGATGCTCTCTGGATTGCTGCCGTGGATAAAGAACGAGCACAGTTTGCCGGTTACACCGTAGTTGATCCGGCAACAGTAATTATCACTCATGTCACTGAAGTTGTAAAAAGTCATTCCCATGAAATTCTCGGTCGTCAGGAAACTCAAACACTATTGGATACTCTTTCTAAAAACCATCCGAAGTTAGTAGAAGAAGTTGTGCCACTGGTACTTCCTCTGGGCACAGTGCAACAAGTTCTTGCCGGACTTCTGCGCGAAGGAATCAGTATCCGAGATTTAAGAACAGTAATTGAAACACTTGCTGATTGGGGACCAAGCACGAAGTCTCCTGAAAAATTAATTGAACATGTAAGAAGATCTCTTGCCCGGGCAATCACAGCAAAACATATCAATAACGATGGAGTCTTGTCCTTAATCAGCCTCACTCCAACTTTAGAACGAACGCTTTCTGATTCTTTACAAGTATCGGAAAACGGTTCTTATTTGGCACTAGAACCGACTACCGCTCAAAAATTTATCGGCAACCTAAAAAATTCCGTAGAACGCTTTGCTCAAACAGGCAGCACTCCGATATTGCTCGCCCCGAGCACACTGCGTTCGGCTTTATTTTCATTTACAGAAAGATTTATTCCCGGTTTTACGATCTTATCGCATCAGGAGATTTCGCCGAGTACTCGGGTGCAATCTTTGGGAGTGGTGAATATTGATCGGTAAAATGTTTTGGAAAACACAACGGTGAGGTTGCTTCGGTCGCGTTGCTCCCTCGCAATGACAATTTTAATGAAAAAAAAAGGAGAACCGATGTTACAATTAGCAGACTCAAAAAAGGTAGCTACATACAAACCAAAAAAGAAAATGCCAAACAAAAGCACAAGAACTATTGCCATTACAAGTGGAAAAGGCGGAGTAGGAAAAACTCACACCACTGTAAATTTAGGTCTGGCACTGGCGAACTTGGGAAACAAAGTATTACTTCTAGATGGCGATTTGGGTCTGGCCAATATCAATATCCTTTTAGGTTTCAAACCGAAAAAAACACTGCAACAGGTAGTTAAGGGAGAAGCAGACTTATCGGAAGTAATAGTCGAAGCTCTGGAAAATCTGCATGTTATTCCTGCCGCCAGTGGAATTCCGGAATTAACAATGCTTTCTGAGCATGAACGTTTAGCTTTAATCAATGCCTTTGATGACTTGGCAGATGAATATGATTATCTCCTAATTGATACGGCAGCAGGAATAGGAGATAATGTTTTATACTTCAATGTCGCCGCAGAAGATATTCTTGTAGTAATCAGCCCGGAGCCAACTTCCATTACCGATGCTTATGCCTTAATTAAAGTTCTTTCCACTCATTGCAACAGAAAGGAATTTAATATTTTAGTAAACCGCGCCTCCAATATGACCGAAGCAAAAAGCACTTACCTGCAGCTGGCCAATGCCACAGAACATTTTTTAAATGTCAGTTTGAAATTAATTGGGCATGTCAGCGAAGATAGTTCTGTCTCCCAGGCAGTAATCCAACAAACTCCTTTTACAAAACTCTATCCTTCCAGCAAAGCCAGTCTGGATATTACTAAAGTTGCCAACAAGATTAACGCTCAGCAAAAGACATCAACGGCTACTGGTGGATTACAGTTTTTCTTTAAAAGTTTGCTGGAAAATTAAGTCAGATATCTCTAAATTAATCTAACTGCTTGCAACTTTAGCGTCAGGGTCAATTCTTGGTTGTATTTTCGGGGCCTCTTGTGGAACCGGTCTTTTTTCCGGTACGGGTTTATCTTCTGGTGGAATTATAATCGGATTGCTTGGTGGAGCAGGTCTTCTTTGAACAGGCGCTGTAATTGCTGGGCCACTTAGTGGCTTTGGTCTTTGTTTTTCTGCTTCAGCTCTTGGACTCGGCTCGACAGAGGGCAGTACTGTTTCGGCATCCCCTATTCCATATTTATTTCTTAAATCCGCAAGGGCTGTTAGTGCAGCACTACCTTTGCCCCAAGTAGTTTTTTTAATATCTTGAATAGCGGGGATTTCCTTGATCCATGAAGGAAGTTCATGAGTTCTCATAGAAACCCCCTGACGCACTTGAGCCTTCTTTTCTTCTTCCGTTAAAAACTGTTGATCGATTTCTTTAAACTTTGCAAAAGGACTAAAAGCTTTTTCGGAGAAAAGAATTCCGAATTGCTTTGTTTTAGAATCCACAACAGGGCGAACAAAAAATACTAATGGTTTGTTTTCTTCCACTTTATTGGGAACACGGATCTCCCATTGTTCAGGGACAGCAGAACTTGGATTAGTAACATTTCCAGGATGATGAATAATCTTTATTAATTGATGATCTGTCGGATTTTGCGCCAAATTATGTAATACCGCCTTCATTACTCTGGCACGTTCTAGTTCTAATCCAGTTAAATCTTTGCTCTGTGCTACATTTTGAACAGGAAGAGTAGGACGAATTAATGAAGCCCCACTTGGTTTCGATTCGGCAGGAGTTTGGCCCGGAGCTGTGGAATTAGCTTCCGCTATTTTCCGCGGGCGTATTGTATCTGGTTCCGCTACTGGAGATGTAGGGGTTGCTGTTCTTGGTCGCGCTGGAGTTGGAGCTGGGCTAGCTGGTTTAATAACCTCAAACGGATCCTCCTGCACTTCTGCTGGAGCAGGAGTGGAACGTTGCCTAATCACTGGAGGAGCTATAGGAGTAACTGGCGAATAAGTTGTAGCAGGCTGGTCGTCATAAGAACTAGCAGGGCTAACAGCAGGTGGTTTTCCAATAAAAACAAGTCCCCAATTTTTATTTCCACCAACTTGCAATGATGTTCCATTGTAATTTGAACTTTCTAAACCCACATTTTTGCCTGCTTCAGTAGGAACAAATTGACCATAGCCGGTTAAGACATTGCAGCGGGGATTAACAGGAATTTGACTTCCATTAAGGATCACATGTCCAACTACCACGCCGTCACTATTTGAAATCGCAATCTTGGCATTACAAGAATCTAGTTTTGTTGCTTCGGTTGCATAATATGGTTTTATTGTTTGATGATTATGCGCAAGCCATTCATGTTTGCCTGCACTGTTCTTTGACCATTCTTTAAGACTGCCCGATGAATCCAATTTAAAATAATGTCTTACAACTTCATTGCCCATAAAAAAAGTCTGGCCACAAGCATTTTGACTGTAAACAGGCTTTGAAGCATCAACATGATCAAGGTAATGAAAAACTTCTGTAGACTTAACACCAGGAGCTGCTTTTGCATTATTATCAACAGCATTTACTTGAGTTTTTTGTGCTAGCTGACTGATCACCTGATCATAACTATAGGAACTGCCATAGCAAGCAGGTAACATTACTGCTTGATTGCCATGATTATAATTTTGTCTACATTGTTGCTGATGTCCCATGTTCCTCTTTTAATTAATCTTTAAATTATCCATATCTTTTTTTTAGTCAATACCACTTATCCCCGAGCCAAAATCATCTCCAGCAGGTTGAGTTCTTGCTTGAAGGGTTACTTCCTGTCTTTCTGTCGGCGTCGCCGTTGGTACTTCTTGTGCAGCAGGCAAAGCAGGTTCTGCTGCTGAAGCTTGATCATTAGTAGGTGCATTTCTATTGCTCTGCGCCTCTAAACGATCGTATTCTGCCCGTAATTCTTCAAATCTATGCACAGCAACATCCCCCTCTAATCCCATTCTTGCTCTTGCAGCTCGGAAGATTCGATTAATTCTATAAGAAGGATCAATATTTGTCTTATTGGAAATGGCATCAGCAAGTTTACCATTTAAAATATTTAGTATGGCTTGAGCTTGGGCTAAAGTAGTAATTTTATTATTTCCTATCAACCGGGCAATTGCTATAAAATCTGGTTCAGCTGTTGTTGTGTTTTCAGCCAAATTAGCTTCGTTGATCCTTTTTGCGGCCGCATTTACAGCAGCTTTTGCTCGAGATTGAATTTGTTCAGGCTGTAATCTAGAGTTGGCTACATCATCTGCAAATCTCTCCAAAGCTAATTCTAAATTGCCTTCTTTTAGCGCTGTCTCGAATATTGCTCCGTCTCTTGTTGGCCGAGAAACAAAAGATTTAAATCCATCGGCAAAACGTTTTAATCCACTGCCTTCTGGAGCTAGTTTTTGTAAACCGGAAGCGATTAAGCCTCTGCCAAAATAGCATGCTGCTGCAACTCCTCCAATCACAGGATTCGCAACAATACCATATGCTGAAAGCATACCAGCCGCAGCAGCCAATGTTCGATGTTCCTTAATCCAACCCGCTCTATTTGCTTGATACCATTTGGTAGTTACTCCGCCTTCAGTTTCTAATGTTTTTGCCGCAGCTTTAGCTTCTAGCGCTGCTTGATTGATCGCTTTTTCAACAGCAATTTCTTCTGCTGTTTTCGGTCGAGAAAATTTTGATTCTATCCATTCGGCGACACCTTGAAATCGCCCTGTCTTGTTAGAAACCCATCTAAACGCATTAGCAGCTCTGCCGCTTACTAGATAACCAATCCCTACTACTGCAGCAACTGTTGGACTTGTATAAAATCCAAGAGCTGCCAAAGCACTTGCTCCTGCAACTGCAAGTCTTGGATGCTCTCTCATCCAACCTTGTCTTAGAAATTGATAAGGTTTAGTTCTTAGGCTTCCTCCAGATCTATTGCCAATATCTGTAGCCTCGCTTGCTCCTACTTGTTGTTCAGTAGCTCGTCCCTGAGATCTCGTTGTTTCCGCAACTGCGCCTACAGTGTCTTGTCTTGCAGCATCTACCGTACGGGTTTCTGTTGCGGGAGCAACTTCTTCGCCGGCCGGACGCTTAGCACGCTCCACTCGATAATTAAGTGCACTGTCTGCTGCATTTCTTGCCAATTCTGCAGCACTCTTAGCTGGAGGTGGAAGCATTGGGCCGCCCACTTCCGCAGTGACTTCAGTTCCAACAAATATTTTTTTCCCCACCTGGATAGCCCAACGAGGTCCGTTTACCGCAGCTACGTGACCAACTTTTAAAGAACCGGCTGTAAGGAAAGCATGCGCCAGTTGTTGTGCATCAAAGGCATCGCCGAAATTGCCGCCATTTAAATATTGCTTGCTTCCTTCAACTCCAGATAAAGCCAAGGTTTCAGCGGAAGTATTGTATGTAAATTTTGCTACTTCTGATTTTAGTGCTCTTTGAGCTAAGTTTAATGTTGCAGTTTTAAGTCCTGTTCCTTCTATTCCTTGATAAGCAAGCTTTTCAGTAAAGCCTTTGGCCACAAGATTGTTAACTCCCTTTAAGGTTCCCAGAGTTATTGTTGACCACATAATTTGTTGCAGGCAACTTTCATCATTAGTTAAAGATTCAGCATGAGTTAATCCATGATGAGCAA
>CAYOOT010000005.1:42996-44746 GCA_964405665.1 uncultured Bdellovibrionales bacterium
GGCACAGCACCGCGAGCAATCATTTCTGCGGAAGGATGCCTCCAGACTGCATCATTTTTTCTAAAGATCTCAGTAATCCGGTTGTGGGCATCAGTTTCTAGTTTTGTTCTTTCCTCGACAGAAAGTTCCAGTATCTTCTTCTGAGCTAGCGGAGAAAGCGCAGCTAGAGAAGTTAATTCTACAGAATTATGGCTGTTTTCCGAGCGCAAATGCTGGATTAATTTTAATTGATCCTGGGCAATTTGCTGAGCGGGATTATCAGTCCCCGCAACATCTTTTAAATTTAATCCTAGCTTCTCAATAGTTTTTACAACAATGCCATTGGGATCATCATATGCTCCAGATAAAAGCAAAGCATCATCCAAACTCTGTCTGGAATTTAAAAAATGTTCTACCAGTTGAGCTGGAGAATTCTTTGCCTTCTCCCCACCTTCTCCCCCAAGAAATTTGTCAGCTTCTTCTTTGGCGGTTTTTGTTTGATGATAATAAGAGTTTTCTCCGCCCCAAACATTTTTGCCCCAATGATACTTGATGATTTCAAATGTTGAATCTCCCTTGGCTTCCCCTTTACGAGATTGTTCCTCTATCGCTGCTCTGATTACTCTCCATTGGTTGAAACGTTGCTCAAGAGCTGTTTGATTTTTGTCTGCCTCCGCCAAAATTTGCGCTTGTATTTCAGGTGGATACTGGCTGAATACTCTTTCAAATTCTTTTCTAGAAGCATTATGAGGAAGAACTTCGCCTGTAAACTTTGGAGCATGACTATTTAAGGCTCCTTCATCTGGAGCTGCAGATCTTAATTGTGGATTAGCAAGACTATCTTTAACTGATATCTTCTTGGGAGTTGCTTGAGTCGAGGCCATAATCATTCCTTCAAAAAATCGTTTTCAACGTACAAAGAGATTTTAATAAAGTTATGTACTGTTTCTTGCCATTTGATACTTAAAAAATGCCTAGATTTTTTCTTTTATAGTTTCAATATCTTAGGGAATAGAACTCTTAGAAATTAACGTTTTTGTAAGAACGAATTAATAAAACATATAGGCTACACATTCAGATTATTCCTCATAATATATATATAAATTATTAGATTGTTTTTTAATTTTTGGAGATTTATATGACCGACGCCGCAGCACAAGCAGTTCCAGCAAGAAATACTAATCAGGCCTCTCCTCAGGCAACTTCTCCTGCAAAAACTCTTCCTAAAAGTTCAATAAAACCTGAGACTCAGGTTTTAGATGAACAAGGCGACCATCATATAGTTGTAACCGCAGAAGGTAGTAAAGTTAAAACAGCAGCTGGAGATCTGACTGTGCCAGCTAATGGTAAAATTTTTAGATATGAATCAGAGAAACTAAAACCAAATGCATCGGAGGCAGATAAAGCAAAAGATAAGGCCGATGGCCAAACAGATGGTTTTATTTCTGCCTGGAAAGCTCTTGATAATTCAAAAATTTGGTATTTAACCAAGGATAATAAAGTAGTTAATAAAAGTGGAGAGATTGTCGGTGAAATCAAAGGTGATTTTAAAATAAATAAAGATAATTATGTTGAAAATTTCAAGGGTGCCAATTTCGCAGCATACCCCAACCTGAAATCGGCTAATAGCGGTATTTTTAAAGTTGGCACTGGTCCAGATGATGTTGCAGCTATCATTGCCGAACCAAGAGCTGAAAGTCAGGCTGCTGCCAAGGTTGTTCCTTCCCCAGCATCCGCTACTCCCGCCCTTCCCAAGGCAATTCCTACACGA
>CAYOOT010000005.1:44846-74917 GCA_964405665.1 uncultured Bdellovibrionales bacterium
TGTTCCTTCCCCAGCATCCGCTACTCCCGCCCTTCCCAAGGCAATTCCTACACGAACTGTACCAAAAAGTGCAGAAGCAATTGCAACTGAAGCGCAAGCTGAATTTTTGAGAGGAAAAACTGCTTTAGAAAATGCGGCAAAAGCTCTTAGTTTAGAGAGTGATGGTATACAAATTAAAATAGAGCAAATGACCAAATTGTCCGGTCCATTGTTTGGAAAAAGTTATAAAAAGATACCAGAATTAAAAATAGATGTTCTGACTAAAGGTATTAATGGTACAAAAACAGAATCATTTTATGTTGAGTTCAAAACTCCTCAAGTAAAAGATGATGGCAGTGTGCAAGAAGCAGGTGGTTGGCGGGTAAAAGCAACAAGCATCCTTCATATAACTACAAATAATAACGATGGATTTGAAGAAGGTCTAAAAAGCTTCGCTCAAACAACTGGACAAAAGGGAACAAAGTTTTTCAATGATCTGCTTTCTTTAAAAGATCAAGGAAAAATTAAATTAACAATTGAAATACAAGATCTGGCAAAAACGAAAATGGCTAGCGTCGCTGCTTTTATAACCGATTATGATGAAAAACACCCTTCGATTGACATTGCTCTTAATGAAAATCAAAGAAAAGATTCTCCAACACAGTATAAGATTATATTAAATAATAAATCTTTTTACCTGACATATATTGATGAAACATCAAGCTGTAAATCAAAAGGTTGGGTATTAAGTAGAACAGAGATTGTACACAATGAATATGATTCCAATGTAACCAAACTTGAAAAAGGAGTTATAGATAAAGAAGGCAAGATTAAAGTACCTACTAATCGTGAAAATTCTTATGTGATGGACCCACATTTAAATGATTTTGTTAGAAAACTTTTAGCCTCTGAAAAGTGAAATCAAAAGCCCAATAATTCTAGGTAATTGAGACTTCAATCAAAATGTCCAATAAGATCAAATAGTTTTATTATCACAAACTAGAGCAAAACTATCTGCTCTTTGAATCTTTCATTCCTCATCAAGCTTCTAAACATTAATGGCTAAGCAAGAAGAGGAAAACGCAGAACAGTTTCTTTTAATTAAACGCTTGACTAGTGCTGTCTGTGTGATTTGTATTTTTTTAGTTACTTTTGGTGGTTTGAAAGCAAAGGTATCAATTCCAGAAATTTCTTGGAGAGCAACATTAGTTATTCTGGGGATTTTACTTGCTCAAACAGTTTTACTCAAAGTCCTTTCTGCTTGGGATGTAAAAAGGGAGATGTCACAAAAAACACTAACGAAGAAAATAAAAAAATAAAACAAGGGAGTTGTAAACCGTGAGTGCAAAAACAAAAGTTGCAGAAGTAAAAACAAGTAAATTTGCAGACGACGAAAGAGAAGAACTGATTCGTAACTTTTTACCTTTGGTAAAAAGAGTAGTGCATCGACTTGCCGGGAGACTGCCTGCGGAAGTTGATCTTAAGGAAATGCTTAACTCCGGTATTATCGGCTTGGTTGATGCTTTGGAAAAATACGATCCTAAGCATGAAACAAATTTTGCAACATACGCGCAATTTAGAATTCGCGGAACAATTCTGGACAGTTTCCGAGTTCAAGATTGGGTTCCTCGTTCTCTCCGACAAAAAGCGCACAAAATAGAAAATGTTTATCATAAGCTGGAACAAGAGTTGGGCCGGCCGGCAGAAGATGCTGAAGTAGCTATGGCCCTAAATGTCAGTCTTGAAGAATTTCATAGTATGCTTGGTGAAGTAACTGGTGTTGTAATGTTAAGCATTGAAGAGTTGGGTTTTGGTCACGGCGAAGAACGTTTTCGTGCCGATGAATCACTTCCTAACAACAAACCCGATGCCTTAACCAATATTCTGGAAAATGAAAAAATTGAAGTTATTGCCAGAGCTTTAGATCGCTTACCCGACAAAGAACGTTTAGTAATTACCCTTTATTTCTACGAAGAGCTCAATCTTAAAGAAATCGGAGAAATTATCGGAGTAACCGAATCCAGAGCGTCGCAAATTAGATCACGCGCTTTAATTAGACTGAAGTCTTATCTGAAGAAAGCGGTTAATTAACCCCGCACAAATATTATCTTCCAATAAACCTGATTTTAACTGTACGGGCACCCTTTATGGGTGCCCGGTTGACCATTATATTTTGGAATTCCGGGCACCCATAAAAGGTGCCCCTACATGATTCCAAATTAAAATATCTTAACAGCAAGCCTTTCCTTCAAACCTGGCCTCAATATCTTTCCAATTAACAACATTCAAAAACGCCGTGATGTAATCAGCTCTCTTATTTTGATATTTTAAATAATAAGCATGTTCCCAAACATCAAGTGCCAATAGTGGCTCAGTAACCCATTGAGTTAGGTTCTGATGTTTTTCTGCCGTTAAAATTTCTAATTTATTTGCCGGCCAATTTTTTACAAGTAGGGCCCAACCGGAACCTTCGACAGCTGCTGCTGCTGCTTTAAAATGTGCGACAAATGCATCGTAACTGCCAAAATCTTTTTCAATATTGTTGAGCAATGCTCCACTTGGTTTGCCACCGCCATTAGGAGACATATTCTTCCAAAAAATACAGTGCAGAAAATGTCCGGCACCATGGAAAGCAAGTTCTCTTTCCCAATGTTTTACCAAAGCAAAATCTTTTGATTCGCGTGCAGCTGCCAATTTAGCTTCGGCGTTATTTAAACCTGTTACGTAAGCCATGTGATGAATGTCGTGATGTAAGCGCATTGTTTGAGCATCAATATGAGGTTCTAATGCTTCGTAAGGATAATCTAAGGGTGGTAATACATGTGGCATAAATAATTTCTCCTGTTTGTTAACTAACAAGATATCTTATGTCAGAAGATTGGGAAAATCAACGATTGAGATCAGACACTAAAGGTCTATGAAAAGCCTCTTCAGGCTACAGGGAATTTTAATTGAACAATTAAACCGATATTATTTTCAGTATTTTCAAAAGATAATTGGCCATTATTCACTTCAGTTAACTTTTTGACAATTGCTAAGCCCAGTCCTGCTCCTTGTTGTTCAAAATATTCCCTATTCACTTGAGTAAAGGGCTCACAAATTTTTTCTTTAAGGGCATTGCTAATTCCCGGACCAAAGTCTCTGATTTGAATGATTAACTGATTTTCTTTTTGAAAAGCGGATATTTTAATTCCCAAAGTTCGATCGGTGAAACGTACGGCATTAGATAATATATGTTGAATTACTTTTACCAGATGTACATCATAGATATTTATTTCCGCACTAAGCACTTCTTGACCGGAAATATTTAATTCCAAATGCTCTAAATGTTCGGAAAAACTAAAATCTTCATGAAAAGATTCAACCGCTTGTTCCAATAAGGCAATTGCATTATGTTTTCTCGCAAAATTCTTAAATGTTTTTTCTGCCTGACCTGATTCAATTTGTTGCATTAACATAAAGTCATTGACTAAACGTTCCAGTCGTTTTCCATCGCTTTGAATTGTGGTTAACAACCTAATTAATTCCTCAGTTGAAAGGTCCTGATGCATCCCTTTTAAAATCTGAGTTCCTGAAGTTAATGAAACCAAGGGGGTGCGAAATTCATGAGAAAGGGTTTGAATAATTTTTCTTTTATATTCACTGGCATTCATTTCGGAATTATGTTTCCGCAAAGTTGCTGTTCTTAATTTCCCTTTGATTACCGAAAGCAGTTCTTCCAGATCAAATGGTTTTGTTAAATAGTCATCGCAGCCGACTTCTTTACCTACTTTAATATGATCTGGAGAATTTAGTGCAGAAAGAAAAATAAAAGGAACATCTACCAGCATTTGTTCTTGCTTGACAAATTCAAAAAATTCAAAACCGTCTTTATCCGGCAATAAAACATCACAAATAATTAAATCAGGAATAGTATGATTGAAAATTTCTATTGCTTCATTTACTTCAGAACTTGTTAAAACTTTATATCCATGAAAACTCAAAACTTCCTTGATCACTTCAAGGAGTTCTTCGTTATCATCAATGACCAGGATTTTATATTTTGTGGATTCGAGGAGTTCCTTCTTGCTTTCGATATTCTCTGATTCAGTATTTATTAACATCAAAATACAACCTTATGGAGTTTTGCTATTATGCAAAACTCCTTCTTTCAAATAACAACTGGCACTACCACCCTTTTCGGGGAAGTTTCTAGTGGAGGTTAAAAGTCTAATTATCAAAGCTCTATTTTAGAAAGCTCGCTTTTAGGACTTCCAGAACTACCTCAGGAACTTAAAATTAAACATCGGAAGATATTTCCGAGCACTTAAGTCAAAAATTAACCTATCCTCCATTTTCCCCAATTATTCAATAATTTCAGGTAGATATATGTTCAAAAAACATATGTCTGACACCTGCTAAAGAGCAGTTAGAAGCTTTTAATAATTTATGTTAATTTCTTGCCGACAAAAACCAAAACATTAAAAAGGCTAATTAAATGAATATCTTAGGGTTATTTCCAGGACAGGGCTCACAGGTAGTAGGAATGGGGGCTGATTTTTATAATAATTCAGAAAAAGCCAAGGAATACTTCAATTTGGCAGATAAGATTTTGGGATTTTCTTTAAGTAAGCTTTGTTTAAGTGGGCCGATTGAAGAATTAACTCTTACCCAAAATGCTCAACCAGCAATTTTGCTAATCAGCACTATTTGCTATCAGTTATCAGACATCACACTGACCACAGCTGCAGGACACAGCTTGGGAGAATATTCCGCATTAGTTGCAGCCGGCGCGATTAGTTTTGAAGATGCGATATTGCTTGTTCATAAACGCGGTCGTTACATGCAAGAAGCTGTTCCCAAAGGTCAAGGAAAAATGCTTGCCGTCATGGGTCCGACAGAAAAAGAAATTCAAGAAGTAATTAATACAATTACTTCCGGCGTAATAGAAATTGCCAACTTAAATTCTCCCGGACAAACTGTAGTTGCCGGAGATGTTTTAGGAGTAGATACATTTGCTCCGGCAATCCAAGCTAAAGGTGCAAAAGTTATTCCTCTAAATGTCAGCGCTCCTTTTCACTGTCGCTTAATGCAACCCGCTGCGGAAAAATTGAGTAAGGATTTAGATGCAATTTCTTTTAAGGCGTTGGCGTTTCCAATCTATGCGAATTTTAGCGCTGAAGCCGTAACCGATCCTCAAGAAGCAAAAGAATTATTGAAGAAACAAGTCTGCGGCTCAGTTCGCTGGACTGATTGCATGCTCAATTCTATTCACGATCAAGGAATCAGCTCGGCAATTGAATTCGGTGCTGGCTCGGTATTAAGCAAATTACTTAAAAGAATCAGTCCCCAAACGACAAGACAAGAGATTTATGATTTGAAGTCTTTGGAAGAAGTTAAGTCTGCCTGATTAAAGCCGCTTTTTTATGTCCTTCTAGATTTTCAATTTCTGCAAATTCTGCAGTATCTGTTAAGACACCTTTGGTATTTAAGGTGTCTTTATTACAAATAAAAGTTCTTGCCTTTAAGAAATTAAAAACCGAAAGACCACTGGCAAATTTTGCACTTCCGGCCGTCGGCAGTACGTGATTAGGGCCAATGCCATAATCTCCAAAAACTTCAGCAGAATAATTGCCTAAAAAGACACTTCCATAATTAGTGAATTCTGCAAATTTAATTTCCGCATCTTCCAACATTAATTGTAAATGTTCAGGTGCTATTTTATTAGAAAGTTCTATTGCTTCTTCTAAACTTTTTAGCACTACAGCAAAACCATTTTCTAATAAGGATTGCTTGGCCACTGCGGCAGTAGATAAAGTTAGCAATTGTTCCTGCAATTCCTTTTCCACATCCTTGATTAAATCTTCATCCAAAGAAATCAACATTGCTCTGGCATCGGAATCATGTTCTGCTTGTGCCAACAAATCAGCAGCTATCCAATCTGCCCGAGCAGACTTATCAGCAATAACTAAGAGTTCAGAAGGCCCGGCAAGCAGATCAATCCCCACCACTGCCGAGACTAACTGCTTTGCTGCCGTTACCCATTTATTCCCTGGTCCAACAATCATCGAACAAGACTCAATCGTCCCTGCCCCATAAGCAAAAGCAGCAATCGCTTGGGCTCCACCCAGATTATAAAAACAATCAGCTCCAGCAAGATAGGCAGCAGCCAATGTTTCCAAAGAAGCTTTAGGAGAAGTTACAACTACACGCTTCACCCCTGCAACTTTGGCGACAAGCGCTGTCATCAATACAGATGAAGGTAAGGGATATCTCCCGCCCGGTGCATAACAACAAACTGAATCCACTGGAATTATTTTATGCCCCAAGTTACTGTCAGCAGTTTTTATTTCCAAATCCTTTAAGCAATCTTTTTGCGCTTGAGCAAAATTTTCTATGCGTTTGGCTACTCGTTGCAATAATCCTTGTTTATTCTTTTCTAAAGCAGCAAAAGAATTTTTTAGTTCCTCTCTAGAATAATAAATCTTATCATCTTTGATCTCGGAAAATTTCTTTGTATAAGCTAAAACTGCCGAATATCCATTAAGTTTTACATCTTCAATTATTTTTCTAACCTCAGACAAAAACCCTTCTTTAAACTCTAAGCTTTCAGCAATATTTACTTCTTCCACTTTTAATCTTTTTAAAATCATTTTGCTTCACCTCCTCTTCTACTGACAATCAATGCCCGACGATCCAATTCTTTCCCAATATCATCAAATCCAATGCCAAAGGCATTGGATTTGATTAAGGAGAAATACAAAACATCCGCTGCTTCCTGAAGAACTTCCTCAGCCGTGTTGGCAGCAATTAATTCCAAAGCTTCTTCTTTAATTTTTTTATCTAAAAGTTCCGGATCATCAAATAGCCTTTTTGTGTAAGAACCTTGAGGAGCTTTTTCTTTTCTTAATTTTATTTGTCGATCCAAGGAAGCAAGACCCCAGGACCTTCCCCAGCAACTACTGGTCTCTAAGTGACAAAAACCAGTTCCTTTTTGCCTCACGATAAATCTTAAGCAATCACGATCACAATCCAATTCAATTTTCACTAACTCTTGAATATTTCCGGAAGTCTCTCCCTTTCTCCACAACCCACGTTTTCTGGAATAATAAACTCCGCGTTTTGTTTTTATCGCTTCTGCTACACTTTCAAAATTAGACCAAACAAACCCCAGAGCCATTCCTGCTTCGTCACAGACAACAGTCGGAATAAGCATATCAGGAGGGCGATTTTTCAAATCGCCCTCCTGATATGCTGACAAGAAAGCTTCTGCAAGACTAATTTTATTAGTATAAATTGCCATTCCCACCTGAGCATCGGCTCCCAGACGGTCTAATTCTGCTATTTCATTAGTCGTAGAAATTCCTCCGGCAATTGTCACTTTGGCTTTTCCCGCCGCTTCAACTATTGCTGCAACTTGATTTAAATTAGTTCCTTCTAACCTTCCCTCTTTCTCCACAAAAGTTACCAAAAAACCTCCAACATAGTCGCGCAGTTCTGTGATTTTTTCTAAAATCGAAACTCCAGTTTTTGTTTGCCATCCCTCAATAACAACATCTCCCTCAAAAGCATCAACCGCGGCAATTACTCTTTCCTTGGGAAGTTGTGACAAAATTTCCGGGAGAGCTTTTGTTCCAAGAATAATTTTGCTAGCACCAGAATCAAGCCATTTAATGGCAGTTTCTATGTCTCTAATACCGCCTCCCACACGACAAGGGGATTGTTTTAAAAGTTTTTTTATTTTTTCTTCATTACTGCCTACTCCCATAGCTGCATCAAGATCAATTAAAGCCACTTCCCCGACAATTCCAAAATCTGCTAAAACCAAAAAAGGGTCTCCTGCTTCCAAAACTTTTTCTTTGCCTCCAACAAGCTGAACTGCTTGTCCCTGCATAATATCAATTGATGGAATAATCATAATCGCACCTCGAATCCTGCTCTTCTCATTTCTTTTTTAATATCCTCAACTTTATATCTCCCATAATGAAAAACAGAAGCAGCAAGTACAGCTTCTGCGCCAGCAGAAGCTGCTTCCACAAAATGCTTTGGTTCACTTGCCCCGCCAGAAGCAATTACTGAGACATTGACCAAAGAACTAACTGCTTTGATTAAATCCAAATCATAGCCGCTGTTGGAACCATCCCGATCAAAAGAAGTTAACAAAATTTCACCTGCTCCCAATTCCACTGCTCTTCTTGCCCAATCTAGAACATCAATCCCCGTTCTGTCTCGGCCGGAGCAAATCACTACTTCCCAACCATTTTCTGAAATTTTTTGAGCAGCATCAATTGCCAACACCGTGCACTGAGAGCCAAAACGCTGCGACATTTCAAAGATTATTCTGGGGTCTTTTACAGCTGCAGTATTTACAGAAACCTTATCTGCTCCGGCGCTAAGCAAATTAGAAACATCATCTATACTTTTTACCCCTCCGCCGGTTGTTAGAGGAATTGATAATTGTTTCCTCACTTTAGAAATTATATCCAAATGCGCTTTTCTTCCTTCCAAGGTCGCGGAGATATCCAAAAAAATAAGCTCGTCCGCTCCTTGACGATTATATTCTTTTGCCAATTCTTCGGGGTCGCCTGCGTCTTTTAATTCTGCAAACTTAATACCCTTTACCACCCGACCATCTTTTACGTCCAAACAAGGGATTACTCTTTTCGTTAACATTTAATTCTCCCTAATCCAATTCTTAATAATAGAAATTCCAAACTCTCCTGATAATTCCGGGTGAAATTGACAAGCCAGTAAATTGGAATACTCCAAAGCTGCGACAAAATTTTGATCATAAGTTGAAACTGCTCCTTGACACCCCCTAGGCAGTTCCCTGCAACAATAGGAATTGGCAAAATAAGCATAGCCATCTAGAAGATATTTGCATTCCTTACTAGCTTCCACCTTGTTCCAACCCAGTTGCGGCACTCTAACTGCATTGGAAAATTTTTTTATTTCTCCCGGAAAAATTTCCAAACCTTTTACTCCGGGACTTTCTTCACTGCCGGAAAAAAGCATTTGAAAACCAAGGCAAATTGCCAAAAGCGGGCGTGATTCCTCAACTCTTTTTCTTAAACAATCAAGCAAAGCATCACTGGCTAATTTTTTCATTCCTGAAGCGAAAGCCCCCACTCCCGGAAGAACTGCATATCTGGCATTTTCCAGCTCTTCTCGATTGTCAGTTAAAAAAACTTTTAAACCCAATTTTTCAAACACAGCTAAAACTGAAGCGGTATTTGCTACTCCGGTGTAAGCAACAGCGACATCTCCTCTCATAAGATCCCCTTAGTACTTGGTACAGTTTCTGTATTTGTTTTTGTAATCGCTTGTTTCAGAGCAAGTGCTAAAGCTTTAAAACTGGCTTCTGCTTTGTGGTGATCATTGTCCCCTCGCAAGCAATCCAGGTGCAAAGACATTTTCGCATTCTGCGAAAATGTTACAAAGAAATGTTTAATATTTTCGGTGGCAATTTCGCCAATCTTCTCTCTTTGAAAATCAATATTCACCACGGCCGTTGTTCTTCCGCATAAATCAAGCACGACACGGGAGAGTGCCTCATCAAGCGGAGCATAAGCAGAGCCAAAGCGATTGATTCCTTTAATTTCTCCTAGAGCTTTTAAAATACCTTGTCCTAAAACGATCGCACAATCTTCTGCCGTGTGATGATCATCAATTTGCAAATCCCCCTCACATTGCAAATTCAAATCAATTCCCGAATGTTTAGCTAAAGTTACTAACATATGATCTAAAAATCCCAATCTCGTACTAATTTCTCCACAACCCTTTCCATCAAGATTTATTTTTAAATAAATCTTTGTTTCCAAAGTTTTTCTACAAATTTCACTTGTTCTATTCATGACAACACCTCCAATAATTTTTCAAAATTGTTAAGCACTCTAGCCGATCCCATCTTCAGTAAATGTTTGCTCCTTTGTTGAATATTCGATTCTTGCGGAGAAAGAAAAGAAAGAGAAATTACCCCTGCTCCTTTTGCTGCCAAAATATCATCGACGGTATCACCAATCATCCAAGCCCGCTTTACGCTTAGTTTTTCCAAGGCCATTTTTACTGGCCGAGAATCAGGTTTCATTGGAGCATCTTCCATACAAATTACTGTAGAAAATAAATTCTCTATACTAAATTTTTGTAAAAATCCTTCTGCTTCTTCCCGCGGTCTTCCGGTAACTACTGCTAATGGATACTTACTAGAAAGTTTTTCTAAAATTTCCTTAGAGCAAAGTAGGAATTCTTGCTCTCTTAGTCCCGCAACTGTAGAGTTTCCCAAATAAAATTTCTGATAAACATCGATTATTTTATCTAAAGCAAGCTCCACTCCTCTTTCGGCAAGTAGGTTCTTAGTAAGAATCCAATCGTTATTGGCATTACCTCTCTGCTTTATTTCAGCAATATCTTCCAGGGTGACATTAATACCGAAGTTTTTTGCCGTAAGAATAATTGCCCGGCGATATGATTCTTTAACATCAGCAAGCACTCCATCCATATCAAACAAAATTGCTTCGGGAGAAAGCGCCGCTAATAAAGCATCTTTCAACCTGGAAAAAGCCTTTTCTTCTCCAGGAAGAGTAATGCGTAAAGAATTTTCTAAGAAAGGATTATTATCAAAGATTCTAACAGCAATTCCTAAACTATAAAGTGCTTCCCAAATCCATTTGGCATTTTCAAATTTAGCAAATACGAAATTGCCAGAAGATTTTTTTACTGCAACATCATACTTCTTCAATAATTCTTCTAATTCTTCGCGTTCTTTAATTACTCTTGTGACATAGTCTTGCATTTCTTTTCTTTTGTTTTGCCAATATTCTTGAGCAATAAATAAAGACAAAGAGGAAACCGAATAAGGTCCTCCTATTTTATTCAGCCAAGAAATAATTTCTTCTGAAGCCAGAGTGTAACCCACTCTTAAACCGGCTAGACCCCAAGCTTTGGAAAAAGTTCTAAAAACAATGGTATCAGGCAAGCTTAATGCAAATTCTGTTAAATCTTCTTCGGCAAATTCCACATAAGCTAAATCTACTAGTAAAAGCACACCCGGCGCTCTCCGAGAAAGTTCCTGTAACTGATTTTTTGTGATCACAAAGCCCGTAGGATTATTCGGCGAAACAACAGCAATTGCTGCAGTATTACTCTTCACTTTTGCGAGAACTTCCTCCAAAGGAAAATTTTCCTCCTCCCACAAAACTTCCTGAACTTTTGCCGAAGTATATTCCGCAAACTTAGAAATCATTTCAAAACTGGGAACTGGAAAAATAATTTCTTTCTGCGGACTCAAAACTGCCCGGCAAATTCTATAGATCGCCTCATCTCCCCCTGCGGAAATAAATACTTGCTTGGAGTTAATTTGATAATAATCGGCAATTGCTTCTTGCAATCCTTTTTTACTGGGATAAAGAGAAAAGTCTGTTGCCGAAACTAAATCATTTAGATTGTGTAATTCCAAATTCCTACCTTCATTGGCATCAAGTCTTAAATTTACCGGAGCTAAATGTTTTGGTGGTTGATATTCCGGAATGCTTTGCAGATTTTCCAACAATTCAAATTTACGCATAAATTCTCCTAAGGCACTATTTGTTTTAGATTAAAAACTATAATATCAGTTCCGCCTTTGCTTTTTATTAATGGAATAATTTGCGGCAGATCTTTTTTAAGGACTGCGACATTGATCGCATAACCAACATCTCCGTAAAGCTTGGAAACAGTAGGGCTTTTCATACAGGGAACAACATTTATTAACTCTTGGAAATCCTCTTCTGATACATTTAATTCCAACATCACTCGACTTCGTGCTTCCAAAACTGATTTTAAAACCAAAACTAAGTCTTCAATCATTTCTCTTTTTTCAGGATTTTCTAAGGCCCGGGGATTGGCATAAAGTCTGGTCGATGAAGATAATAATTTATCGATTATTTGTAAGTTATTCGCCTGAAGTGTGGCACCCGTTGCTGTGTTATCAACTATACAATCAGCATCTTCCGGAGGAAAAGCTTCCGTAGCGCCGTAAGAACGAATAAATTTTGCATCTAGCTCTTTTTCTTTAATCCACTTTTTAGAAAGGCGTTCATATTCCGAAGCAATTCGTAAGGACTTTTGCGGCAATCTGCCATTTTCTAAAAAAGAGTTAGGTGCCGCGGCCACAAGTTGCACCGGATTTAATCCTGTATCCAGTAATTCTACGACATTGGCTTCTAATTCCGCTACCCAGTCCGCACCGGCAAAACCAAAATCCCTGGAACCGGCTTCCAGCATTTCAATAATATTTTGAGGTTTTAAAAGTTTAACATCAACAGCAGGTAAGGAAATAAAAGGTCGATAAGTCCTGACATCATTGGCTATTACTTGAACTTCCGCTTCTGATAATAGCTGTAAAACTCCCTTCTCCATCCGACCTTTGGGCAAGGCCATATACACAATCGGTTTAATCGACATAAAGCAATCTCTCTTAAGAATAAAAAACAATAAAAAATAGGTAAATGTGTAAAGAAATAAAGATTTTATCCGCTAGAGCGGATGGTGGACGTGATGTGAAAGAGAAACAAAATTTATGGAAATTAATGAAAACATAATATCTAATTCTATAGCTTAGTCTGATTTACAAGTCAACAGCATTGTTGTTAATATGGCCCTAATTAAAGGGCAAGAGAATGAAAAACAATCATTTATTAAAGATCAACAGCGAACTACAACAAATCCTAATCAATGATTTTAAATTGATTTCCGGAAGAACTCTAGAAAAAGCAAGACTTGCTTACCATGTTTACGGAGAATCCCTAGATAACCCAATAATTATTTTACACCCAGCACTTACCGGTTCCGCTCGTGCGGCATTCTTCTCTTGTAATGAAGAAAATAAACCGGAAAAATCTCAAGGCGATGGTTGGTGGGATAACTGTATCGGAACAGGTAAGATTTTAGATACAAGTAAATTTACGATTATTTGCGTTGATCATTTTGGCGGCAATGGCCAATCAACAGGAGCTGATGAAGTTTGGCACCTCAAAGAAGAAATTAGTTTTGCTGATGGCGTAGAATTAACTGCCCAAGCTTTAATTAAACTAGGTATCACAAAAATTAATGCCGTAATTGGCGGTTCCATCGGTGGTGGCCAAGCCCTACATTGGCTTAATCAAAATACAATCCAATTAAATAAAATAATTGATATCTCCGGCAGCAATGCCAAATGTTCTCGTTCCAATGAATTTTTTGCTCTACAAGCGGATTTCCTGGAATTAAAAGACACACCTGAGGTTACTGCTTACCGACTTAAGAAAAATTCAGCCGATATTCTCGGACAAGATTTTGCTTTTGACTATTTATTTTCCTTTATTAGCGAACAGTTGCAAAAATTACACAGGGCAACTTTATCTAATACTGAAGCAACCAGAAAACGTTTACACATTGCTCGACAAATTGGTTTTATCCGTTTTGTTACCCCTGAATTTTATGAAAATAAATATCACAGCTATCGGATTGCCGGCGACTCACACAATAAAGCTCTAAAAAACCTGGAATCATGGTTGATTTATCAGGGAGATAAATTTGTAGAAAGATTCTCCTACAAAGCCTTAGCACTCCTTTGTCACATGGATTACAAATCAATTACTCCCGATCCCATAAAAATTGTGGAAAAATTAAAATCAAAACAAATTCAACTTTGCGGATATACAGTATTAGGGGATACCTTATTTTCACCAGAAATGAATTTAAAATTCTATCAAGAAATAAAAGAATTACTTCCTCCTCATCTTTCAGAACTAATTCAGACCCATACAGTTCAAGATGCGCTCAATGGTCACGATCACTTTTTAAATGACAAACTTTTAGAAAATGCTGAAGTTCTTCGCTTTTGGCTTGATTCTTCAACGTTAGAAAGTTTTGCACCTTTAGGAAAAAAAATCGATTGCTTTGAACGACAATTTTCTTATTAAAATCAAAGAGAACTCAGATGACAATTAAAAGTTTTGTTAAAAAAAACCCAACTGCTATTTGCATTACTGTTGCTGCCCTTGGTTATTTTGTTGATTGCTACGATTTAATTTTGTTTAGCATTCTTAGAAAACCGAGCCTGGAAGCCTTGGGATATTCGGGAGAGGATTTAGTAAATGTTGGTGCCCACATTCTAGGCATTCAAATGTATGGAATGCTTGTAGGGGGAATTCTTTGGGGAATATTGGGAGATAAAAAAGGAAGGCTTTCTGTGCTTTTTGGTTCAATCTTAATGTATTCCATCGCTAGCATTCTAAACGGGATGATTACTGATATCTATCAATATCAAATCCTTCGTTTCATTGCCGGAATCGGTTTAGCCGGAGAATTGGGAGCAGGCGTTACTCTTGTTACGGAAATCATGGAAAAAGAAAAACGCGGTTGGGGAACAACAATTGTCGCCTCAGTGGGAGTAGCCGGAGTGGTGATGGCTTGTTTATTTGCCAAAGAATTTGATTGGCGAACTGCTTACTATCTGGGTGGAGCGATGGGCTTGGTTTTATTGGTTCTTCGAATCGCCGTTAGTGAATCAGGCTTATTTTCGGATCTCATGGAAACTGATGTTAAGCGGGGTGACTTCCGGATGTTATTTCAAAAGAAAGAAAGGTTTATTCGTTATTTAAGTTGTATTTTTTTGGCAATCCCGATTTGGTTTGTCGTCGGAGTCTTAATGACATTTTCTCCGGAAATCGCCAAAGAATTGGGTGCTAAAGAAACAATCAACGTCATGGATTCTATCTTGTTCTGCTACATTGGACTAACTTTAGGTGATTTTACAACTGGCATGTTAAGTCAAGTTTTAAAATCCAGAAAAAAAGTTCTGAGTGCTTTTATTCTTAGCACTGCAGCTTTTTGCATTATATTTTTAATGAACAAACAGGCCAGCAGTTTTACAATTTATTCCCTTGCTTTTGCTTTGGGATTTTCTTGCGGCTATTGGGCAGTTTTTATCACAACTGCTGCAGAACAATTCGGCACCAACTTAAGGGCAACAGCCACCACTACTGCTCCAAATTTTGTGCGCGGTGCTGCTGCTCCAATCACAGCTTCCTTTGTCGCTTTAAAAGAAACTTATGGCAAAGTGGGCAGTGCCAGTATTGTGGGTGCAGTTTGTATTACTCTAGCATTACTTGGACTTTGGAATCTTAAAGAATCTTATGGAAAAAATATGGACTTTGTGGAAAAATAGCATACTAAAAGGAGCATATGACCATTGTAAAAGAATTTAAAGATTTTGCAGTAAAGGGCAACGTTGCCGATATGGCAATCGGCATTATTATCGGCGGAGCATTCGGTAAAATAGTTTCCTCTTTGGTAAATGATATCTTGATGCCTCCTTTAGGGATAGTAATCGGCGGAGTTAATTTTTCCGGTATGAAATTAACATTAAAAGAAGCTGTTGATAAACAAGAAGCTGTTACTCTAAACTATGGCTTATTCATTCAAACTGTTTTTGATTTTAGTATCGTTGCTTTTGCGATGTTTCTACTTATTAAAGGGATGAATCGAATCAGGAGTAAGGAGCCGGTGGTTCCGGCTAAGCCGGCCGAACTGCCTAAACAAGAATTACTTTTGACGGAGATTCGGGATATTCTTAAGTTGCAGAGTTAAATCAATGAATCTGAATTCTGAACCTCCGATAGCAGATAGTTTTTAACCAATTGCCGCCAAAAACAATCTCCCTTCCTCAACTTCCAAACTACAATCTTTTGCCACAGCAGCAGGCAAAAAGAAAACTTCCCCAGAAAGCATTTGCTGTTTGCCCTCTGAACAATTAATCACCGCAGTCCCCCTCTCACAAAAAACAATCAGTGGACCATCTTTCTTAATAACAAATTTATTATATTTTTTTGCCTCCAGCACTTCCAATGAAAATTCATCGGTTGGTGGATGGAAAATCTTTTGCTCACCGATAATTTCAGGCTTGAACAAGCCTTGATCATTGCTCCGATAATCAAGCATCTCGATTAAAGTATCAATGTCCTTATGCTTAGGAGTAAGCCCTGCTCGAACCACGTTATCCGAAGAAGCCATACACTCCAAAAGATCGCCACTTAAATAAGCATGAGGAATATTTGCTCCGATAAATATTGCCTCTCCCGCTTGCAAAACAAAATAACGAAGAATAAAAAAAGAAAAAATGCCAGCATCCCCTTGAGGATAATCTTGGGCAAGCCTGAGAATCCAAGTTTCCTCGGGACTAAGCTTAGATTTTGAACTTATTTTTTTCACCAAAGAATCTTGAGCTTTTTTGATTAGATCTGGTGAGGCATGAGAGATCGCTGAATAAATCTCTTTTAAAATTTCTGCTTTATTAAAATTCCCCTTAGATAATTTTTGATTTAAATTATGGGGCAGCAAAAGTGCTAGTTCCTCAAACTCAGCAATGAATTTTAGGATCTCGTCTACTTTTCTAAAACCAAACAAAACTTCTACTGCAGTAAGCGCATAACCCATTTCCGGTTTGTGATTATCATCAGGATAATTTTGCGGATCTTTTGCATGTAGAGTTTTAGCCAGTTCTTTGTTCGGATGAGCTTGAATCGAAAGCGCTGTTCCAATTGAAAGGACTTTCATTAAAAAAGGAAAATTGTTTCCGAATTTGGAAAAAACTTTTTCACCTAATATTTCTTTAGGATACAGTTTGATCAAGTCCGAAAGTAAAATATTTTTAGCATTAAATTCCACTTCCGCTGAGGCCTGGGGGTGAGCTCCCATCCAAAGTTCGGCATAGGGCAATGTCGGATTGAGATTTGCCGGTGAATTTTTTTTAGCAATTTCAAAGACCAAGGAATCTTTAGCCTTTTTTCCCCAGAGGTAATTCTTATAAGAACAATTTAATTTTAAAGGCTTGTTAAAATTCATGGGGTTATTTGGTCGGTCGGGAATTGAGAAATTTTCTATTGGCAGTTGCTAGTTTTTCCGCTTCTTCATTGTTCGGATTAATTACTAAAACTTTATCATAGCAACGTCCAGCTTGAACAAGCTGCTTGTTTTTTTCATAGTCTTGGCCTAACCAAAACCAAAGATCCCAACTTTCTGGGCAGCGATTAACCAGGCTTTCATATTTTTTAATTCTCTGTTGCAAATCTAAAGTTTGCAAAGCAGTAGTTACTTCTTTTTCTACATCGGGACAATCAGCAAGAATTCGATCGAGCGGAGATTTTGCTACGGCAAACTTTTTTTGTTGATCAGGAGCATTTGCTACTTCCGCTTTTTTCAACTCTGCAACTTGAATTTGCTCATATTTTCTGGCAAGGATTCCTTGATCTTCTTGAGCCCCTGCTTCTTTTGTAAAGCCTTTTCTAAAAATTCCATCGGACCGGGGACTGTCTGCTACTGAAGAAATCCCTGCTCGCGGAGTAGCCACCCAAGGAGGAATCCCTCCAGGGAAAGCTCCTTTTTTTAATAGAACTTGTTGTTCGGCAAGGCTAGGTGGACGGAATTCACAAGAGGAGAGAAAGAGGGAAAGAAATAAGATGAAGAAATTTGTTTTATTTAACATAAATATCAGTAATTTTAATGTAGGGGCACCCATAAAGGGTGGCCCTACATTAACAAAAAATGGGATTTAAGAATAGTATTTCACTTTTTAAGATTGGCGAATAAACCTTTAGCTTCGGGCGGCACAACAGTTTGATTGCTTGATCTTTTTGAACTTCTCATATCGTAACTGTAATAGCCATAATAGCCATATTCGTTGAGAGTATCTTTGGCATCATTAACAATTAAACCAAGAAATTTATCTCTACCCAAAAGATTTACCGCATCTTTAACTAATTTTTTTTGCGTTCTCCAGGCTCTGACCACCAAGACAGTTCCATCAATAATAGAAGATAAAATTAATGGTTCAGGACAAAGCAAGACCGGAGGACAATCAATAATCACATAGCGATAATGACTTCTTAATTGTTCCAGAATAACGGACAACTGCGGAAGTTCAATTGCTCTGGTTGCATCAATTACGGGACTACCGGCACAAATCACATCAAAGCCATTTTCTACTTGATTAATAACTTGAGAAAGAGGAGCTTTACCTACTAAAACATCGCTCAACCCCGGAACAGATTGCAGTCCACAATATTTATGAACAGTTGGCTTTCTCAGATCGCAATCTAACAATAAAGTTTTACCACGAGGATCCATTGCCAATGAGCGTGCTAAATTACAGGCAATTAAACTTTTTCCTTCATCCGGCACAGCACTGGTAACGGCGATTAAACTTTTATTTGAACCACTTAAATTTGAACGTTCCAACCTTGCTCTTAAAATTCTAAACCGTTCTGCGGCTTGCAAGTCTACGGCAGAACTTCCAGCCAAATAAATCCCACCCTCATACAAAGGCAATTTTTGAATTTTATCTTTATCCTCTGCAGGAGTAGCTGTTACGGTCTGCTTTTGCGCTTCTTCAGGCTTTAATTTAATATTATTTGCATTACTCACTTTTTAGACCATCTCCAAATATTTTTTATCTAATCCGAAAAATCCCATTAAATACTTCAAATAATTATCATTAAGTTAAAATAATTATTAAAACAAGACCGAGGATCATTGAGCCAATTGATAACAAAATCGAGAGGTTAGTGGCATTTTGCCGACTAAGTCCCGCCGTCTTAGTGGCAATTGGTGGCACTACTCCTAATACTTCAAGTCCCAGTTCGGATTCTATTTCTTCTTTAAATTTAAAAGAATCGCTAGAAAAATACGCTCCGATTGCTACCGAAAGAAACAGGATCAAACCGATTATTAGCGATGCGACAGCAATCAGTAACCGTGGTGGACCATCGGCGATAGTAGGAATGGCCGGCGGATCAACGATGCGAAACTGGGTCCCTTTTTGGCTGGAAATTAAATCTTTTTGCAATTCCGCTTCCTGTCTTGCCGCTAAGAGTTTTTCATAATTGTCTTTAACATTGGCATAGTCTCTTTTTATTTTAATTAAGTCCGGTGCCTTGATTGGCATATCCTTAATATTATTCTCCAACTGCGTTAAAGTATTTTTTAAATTCACATTTTCTTGATTAAGGGCCACAAGCTCTGCTTCCAAATCCCCAATTGCTCTCCTCACCGAGCGAGTTTCTGGATTGCCCCTTGAAGGCAAATTCCCTTCGGATTTTCCTGTTCTGCTCCCAGCTATTCTCGCCCTTAATCCTTCAATTCTTTTTTTTGTAGAAATCACATCAGGATGTTCATCAGAATACTTACTGCGCAAGACCACCAGAGCCGATTCTAATTGCGCCAAGCCCGACTCCGGATCGCTGATATTATCAACGTTTCCAGCATTAACGGGAGCTTCTTGTGAAACAAGCTGCATTTCGCGTCGCAGAAAATTGAGTTTTTCTGTCTTAGCAATGATCATTTGGGAATTAGTGGCCAGTTGAGATTGCGCACTTTTTAATCTGGCATCAGTGGATTGAAAATCATCTGGAAGTTTTCCAAAATTTTGTTTTTGAAAATCCTGCACTGCTTTTTCAGTGGCTTCCAATTGCTGTCTGGCTTCTCGCAATTTTGTATCAATGAATTCTACGGTTCCTTCAGTTTCAATTTTAGTATTCAGCATACTTTCATCAATGAACAAATCGGAAATTGCTTTGGTAACTTGATAGGCAAGTTGCGGATCGCGATGAGAGAAACTAAGCCTAAAAGTTTGATTTAATCTTTGTCCAGTGGTGGAGCTCTCCGGTGTAATTTCCAAAGATGCTCTTAATTTTTTTAAGGCATCATCTTTTAACTTGGCACCTTTTAAGTTCGGATAAACCGGATATTGGTCGAGGATATTACTTAAGCGCGGTCGAGAAATAACTTCAAAAATTAAGGATTGCAGTCTTTCGTTTTGGTCTTCCTTGGAAGGACTGACTACCAGTTTGGAATTCATTCTTTGCTGCTGATTGGAAATCAATACATCGGCTGAGTAATATGGTGCTAACTTGATGCTTAAAAATAATCCCAGAATGACAATCACTGTTGCCGGCGGCCAAGCAATGCGCCAATAACGATCTAGTGCTATTTTAATTGGTGCTATAAGGTCGCTAAAACTTTGATTTGATTGTTCGTCGAGCTTCATTTATAAATTATTGATAATAATTATTATTAGTCACACATGAAAAACCAAAAACTACGCTATTTCGGCAGTAAATACAAGGGGAATATTTTTAGTTTTAGAGAAATCATACGTTTTTTCCATCCTTTAACAAGTTATTTCTTGCTTATTTGTCTTTGTTTTGTTTTGGCTGCTTGCCAAAACAAAGAAGAAAAATTTGAAAAATTGAAACAGAAAGCAAAAGAATACAGTTCTCTCAAAAAGTGGGAAGAAGCAAAAATCAGCCTTCTTTCAGCTAGTGACCTTAAACCCGATGATGCCCAGACTTATTTTGACTTGGCAGAAATTTACATGCAGCAACAAAAGTTTTCTGAAGCGGTAGAATCACTTAAGACCTGTCTTAACTATGATCAGAAATTTAAAGATGCAAGATTGCAACTGTCCTCAATATATCTTTTAGCCAGAGAATATGAGCTGGCAGAAGATCAAGCAAAGAAGGTTTTAGAGCTTGATCAAGAAAACCAGCACGCTTTATTAATTCTTGCCAATATCGAAGCGGCTTCCAGTAGAAAGGATTTTAAAAAAGCCAGGCAAATTTTTCAAGATGTTTTAAAGAAAAATCCCCAATCCGTAGGAGCCTTATCAGGCCTGGGTGCCTTGTCTCTCACGGAATCTGATTTTCAAAAAGCTGAAGATTTTTTCGTTCAAGCATTAAAAATTGACTCCAACAACACAGCGGTAAGAATAACTCTTGCCGATCTTTATTCCAGGCAAGGTCGCCTTAACGAATCTCAGGAAATGGCGGAAGACTTAATTCGGGACAATCCTGAAAACACCTCTCTTCGTTACGGATTGGGGGAATTTCTCCTGAAAAGAGGATTTACCGAGGAAGCCATTGCCCAATATCAGGAAATGATTAAAATCAATCCTTTAAGAAACGATGCCCGGGATCGTCTTTATGATATTTATCTGGCACGCAACAAAAAAGCAGAAGCAAATAAACTAACTGCTGATTTAAAAAAAACACAGCCCGGTCATCCCTCTACAAAATATTTCGAAGGAAGAGATGCCGAACTTTTAGGACAAACCAAAGAAGCTCTCGATCTATTTCAATCTGCAGTAGCAGGAATGAATAATTTTGCTCCTGCTTATCGGAGATTAGGACTTCAGGAAATCAATAGCGGTGAAGTGGAAAAAGGAATTCAACACTTAAACCAGGCGATTGCTCTTGATCCGGCTGATATTGGGGCAAGATTAATGTTAGCTCAGTTAGCGATAGGCGATAAAAACTTTACAGCCGCTTCGGAGCATGTCAAACAGATCCTGGATAAGTTTCCCCGACAGTTGGGGGCAAATATTATGCGTGCTGATATCGCTTTATTTGAAGGCAACTCCAAAGCAGCAAGAGAAGTTTATCAATACTTGGTAGATAATTTCCCCACAAATCCTACAGGCTATTTAAAATTAGCCTTACTGGAAGAAAAAGAGAAAAATTTTAATGACGCAATCGAATTTTATCGCAAGGTTCTGACCTTCGATCAGGCCGTATCTATTCCTGGTCAACGCTTAGCCGGATTACTAATTATGAAGCAAGGTTTGGATAAAACTATTGCCGATTTCATCAACTATCTCAATAAGAGTAAACGCTCCAAGGCCGAATATAAATTAATTCTTGGCGCTCTGACTCTTAGCAATATCAGCGACAAAGACCGAATTAAAAAAGCAAAAGATTATTTCTCTCAAGCAGTCGAAGAAAATCCTGCCCTGCTCGGCGGTTATTTTGGAATTGCCGGGATTGACGCTCGCAGTGGCAATTTGGACTCGGCAATTATTAATTATAAAAAATTATTAGAAAAAAATCCTAAACATATCCCCACTTATATGCTCTTAGCTTTGGCTTATGAACAAAAAGGCAAATTTCAAGATGCAATAGAAACATACAGAAAAGTCCTGGATTACAATCCCCGCTTTGCACCTGCAGCAAATAACTTAGCTTGGCTACTCACAGAAAAAGTAAAGGGCAATCTTGATGAAGCTTTAAAACTTGCTCAAATTGCCAAAGAAATCCTTCCTAATCAATCTAGTGTCAGCGATACCATCGGCTGGATTCATTTCAAAAGAGGAAGTAAGACTATTGCTTTAAGCATGCTGGAAGAAGCGATTGCCCAAGAAAAGGCAGAAAAGGACGAAGACAGAATAAATCCTGAAATTCTTTTTCATTTGGCCCAAGTCCAGGCAGCGGTAGGGCAAAATGATCAAGCAAAAAAATCTATCGCTCAAGCAATAGAAATTGCTGGAGAAAAACATCCGTTAGCAGGAAGTTTTTTGAAATTTAAAGCTTCATTGAAATGAGAGAGGGAAAGGAAATGGTAAATAAAATATTAAACAAAATAAGAACTATCTGTCGTTGGGGGCGAAGCAAAGCAATCTCCAAGTGTTCACCAAAATTGATATCGCGTAAACACAGGGAGATTGCTTCGTCGCGTTGCTCCTCGCAACGACGGGGAGTTCTGTCTTCGCTTCGCTCGCAACGACAGATAGTTCAAAGAGCATGCTTCATGCTCTCTCTACTTTTTCTCTCTTCCTGCTCCACAGGAGGAAGAGATCTTGATGAACTGGAAGATGCCAAAGGAGTAGCAAAATATCTCATCGCCAGCGGTGACACTTTAAAAGTAGAAGTCTGGAAAGAACCGAACCTAAGTGGCGAGGTCTTTGTGCGAGAAGATGGAAGTTTTACTATGAACTTGATTGATGACGTTAAAGCCGAAGGTCTCACTCCCAAACAGCTTTCCGAAAGCATTACTAATCGCTTGAAAAAGTTTATTCCTGCCGCTGCGGTAACTGTCAGTTTGGTTCAGGCTTCCGCTATTCGCTACTATCTCTCTGGACAATTTAATAAACCAGGTGAATATCGCAGTGATAAAAAAATCAATCTCTTACAGGCATTGGCAACCGGTGGAGGCTTTGCGCCCTTTGCCGATGAAACAGAAATTACTTTAATCAGAAAAGGAACTGGCGGAGAAGAATTTCGCTATGTCTTAAATTACAATAAAATTATTGAAGGCCGTCAACCTAACCCACAATTAAAAACGGGTGATTTTATTTCAGTAAAATAATTTTATGGCAAAAACAAAAGCTATTGCTTATTTGGGTCCAGAAGGAACTCATTCTCAGTTAGCCCTGGAAGAATATCATCCTCAAGGACAAACCCTGGCTTGTAGAACAATCGCCGATATTTTGGAAAAAATTGTCAAAGAAGAAGTAGCTGCCGGAATTGTGCCCACAGAAAACATGATTCAAGGTCCGATTACAGAAACCTATGATCAGATCTTTGCACACAAAGGGGAATTGCAAATTATTGATAGTCATTTGATGACAATTAACCATTCTTTTGGCGTTCTTCCTCCGGAACTTTGCGGCGGCGCAAACTGGCCCAGAGAAATTACTTCCATTTATTCACACGAACAAGCCTTGCGACAATGCTCTAAATTTTTATTAGAAAATTTCCCCAAGGCGCAATTAATTCCCACAACAAGCACGGCCGCAGGAATAGAATTCATCAAAGCTCAAGGGCTTACCGGCGCAGCAGTGATTGCTCCGGCAATTAGTCTGAGAAAAGCAGGCTTTCAAGTTATTCATCAAGAGATTTCCGATATCCCCGGAAATAAAACCAGGTTTGCTGTTCTTATCAAAAAAGGAAATAAAGCTGATTTTCTTTCTATCCTCAAACCATCGCAATATCAGCACGTCACATCTCTCTTACTTGCCCCAGGCCGAGACCGCCAAGGCCTGCTTTTTGATTTACTGCGAATAATCAGCATGGAGCATAAAATTAACCTGGTAACAATTCACTCCCGTCCGGATTTAAGAGGAAGAGTGGTTTTTTATTTGGATCTTGAAGGCAATGCTGAAACAGAAAAAATTAAAAACTGTCTGGAAGAACTTAAAAATTTTTGCATCAATGCCACTGGTAAAAGTGCCGAAGTAATGAATCTTGGGTCCTATCCTTATACTTTGTTTTATAACCCGCCAATTAAAGTAGTCGGGATAATCGGTATTAATGGAAAAATGGGTCAATGGTTTAAAAAGTTTTTACTAGAATGCGGATTAACTGTAATCGGCTGTGATTTAAATACGGACTTAAAACTTTCTGATATTGCAGCAAAGGCTGATACGATTTTAATAAGCGTTCCGATGTCTGAAGCTTCTAAAGTCAGCAAAAAACTCTTGCCGCTTTTAAAAGCAGGTCAGCTCGTTGTTGAGAATTGCTCAATTAAGGAATGTATTTTGCCGGAATTAATCGCCAATGCGCCTGAAGGCGTGGAAGTTTTGGGGGTGCATACCATGTTCTCAGGAGATGCCGAAAATATCTATGGTGAAAATGCAATTATCACCAAAACTACAAAATCTGCAGAAAAAGCCCAAGCCTTTGAAGATTTACTTTATAAGCATGGGGCAAAAATCGCCCATATTTCCGGAGAAAAGCACGATCAAACCACCGCTTTTGTGCAAAGCCTATTACAATTATGCATGCTTATTCTTGCTGATAGTATGAGTAATGAATTTTCTTCTTTAAAAGAAATAGAATTAATCAGCACTCCCAATTTTAGAAATACTCTGGAGACAATTACCCGCGTTTTAAATCAAAGCGATTCTTTAATTTTTGATTTACAAACTCTTAATCCTAAAGCCATAAAAATGCGCAATAAATTTTTGGAATCAGCATTTAAGTTAATTTCTGCATTGAATCAGGGGAACTTGGAAATAATTGAGAAGTCTTTGGTAGAAAGCAGAAAGTTTATACTGTAATAATATACGGAGCGATTCTGTAGGGGCACCCTTTATGGGTGCCCGGTTGACCAATATATTTTGGAATTCCGGGCACCCATAAAGGGTGCCCCTACGTTATTTTTTCTGGTATCTTACAGCTCTCCACTGATAAGTAATAGTTTTTGCCTTTCCACTTTGATCTTTAGAAACAACTGAACTGAATCCTTCTAAAGTCGAACCATCTTTTGACAACACTGCCATACTCTCAATCTTAGCCCCGGCAAACTTACTGCTAAAAACAATATTTTCTAGGCCGTCTTGATCGGTAGATATTTTCGCTTCCAGATTATAGACTTTTGCGATATGCGCAATTTTATTAACTGGCTTCTCTAGTTCTGAACTAGAGAATGACATTCCCTTCATTGCATTTCCCTTAACACTGCCAAACATCAAAACTCCACTTGGCTTTTTATGATTAGACTTAGCAAAGTTAAAATCCCAGGCCCAGACTCCGCTAATTTTGGACTTCTGCGTAGCAGTGGCAGAATTGCTGTCATGATTCCCCTGATTTAGATCTTCTGCTTTTTCACTTTGGTTGATATTTCTAAGCAAACGATCTGCTATTAAAGCTTGAGGATTATTTGCTTTGGTCGCGTACCAATCAACTGAACTACCAGTTACGGTTTTACCATCAACGATTCTTTCATAACCCAATGTCGCATAGATACTTGATGTGCTCGTATCCACACGATCAGGATTAAAATAAAGAACAGTAATTCCAACTTCGGAAATTGCTTTCACTTCTCCTGCTTGAGACTGACCATCACGATTTTCATCAAACCAAAGAGCAAGAGGACTTAATTCTTCTGCTGAAATTTTTTGGTCACCGTTGGAATCGAGAGTAGCTAAAGCTTGATAGCCATTTTCCCATTGGACTTTATCCGCTTGGAAACCTGGCAATAATGAAGCAAGCTTTCTGCCGCCAAATGTCCAGTTACCAAACAATTGAGTCGCTGAATTCACTACTCCGCTATGTCTTGGATCGTAAACCAACAAAGGAGCTTTGGCTGAGGCTTTCCAAGAATACCATTTGCCAAATTCATTAGGGTTCACGGCAAAAGATGTAATCGTCACTTCGTCATCGATGTTTAAATTTCTATCCATGATTAAAGAAATTGGCGATGAATCATAGAACTGAGTTGTAACAACCGAAGTTATTTGACTGTCACCGCATCCTGCTGGAAGACTTGCCGCAGATATCGGATTACAATTTGCATCTAGATACCAAGTTCCATTGATACATCGGTTCCAATGTCCGCCCATTTCCGAACAACCATTAGCTAGTGCGGCAGTTTGCAAATAATCCACCACTTTGTCATCGTAGTAATAATCATCTCGAGCTGCAATACTATCGGCATAAGCTAAGGCAGCATCAACCAAATTACTGGCACAGGAATTTCCCGTAGCATTGGCATTGTAACTGATACCCGTTCCATTTGTTTGCTGATCTTCACCCAAGAATTGCAAGGAAACTTTGGTAATCATATTACAAGCATTACATGATCCATTGATTACACTTTGACCTTCAGGACAATTATGACATGCCCCAGCATAAAAATGTGGTTGATATTCCGGACATTCTCGGCAGTGACCGGACCAGCCCATGGCGGTATAAGTAGGGTTTGTTGGATATTTCCAAGGTTGAGTTTCGGGACATTCACGACATGTTCCACCCCAGCCTAAGTTATTATATGTGGCATTATTTGTTGGATACAAATATGGGGTTGTTCCTTCACAACATTGTCCACTAGCGGAAACACTAACACAACATTTGTTACTTGCACTTGCCCAGGTTTCACCGGAGTTACAGCAATGACCGTCACTTGCAACCGGTGTCGCTTCAGGACAAACGTGACATGTTCCATTGGCCCAACGAGCTGGAGTAGCTGCCGCACATGGCGCCCTGCAAGCTCCAGCTTCGAATACTTCTCCTGTTAGGCAACAACCATCTGCTTCCGTTGAACCTGCTACTTTACTTCTGCCTGTAGCGTTACAGGCATTACATACTCCTGAAAGATTATATGGTGTTGAGCTTGGACAACATTTGCCCCCATCTACAACATTACCATTTGGACAACAGCCATCAGGCAGCGGTGCACCAGAAATTTGAATCCTTCCGGTAGCATTACATGTGCTACAGGCTCCTGAAACAATATAATTTTGTGACAAAGGACAACATATTCCAGAAATTAAATGCTCTGCTGCCGGACAAAGAGTGGTAGGAGTTGTAGTCGTAGTCGGAAAGGTATCCTCTGGACTGCCCAATGTTGGTTGTGCCTCGGCATTCCAACAACAAATAAAAGTAAAAATAAATATTGAAACTTTAACAATAGATTTTTTCATATTCGTTACCAAAAACTTTTTATTAGACTAGTTTTCAAACTACAGTTTCCAACCATCCACTATCTATATATTATTATTCAAAGATTTGAGTATTTTGATGCACTAATTCGAATGGAAATTGCACTTTTTTTATTAGGTTATCCATTGTAGGAGCAACCCTTTATGGCTGTCCGGTTCATCTATATCTTTGGTAATAGACTTCCCCTTGATAAAACGGTATCCGTTTTCCGAGAGATAAGATAGCAGCCAATTTCCACTAAGCTGCAAACCGGTTCAATATTGTCAAGGAAATCAATCGGTTATACATACGTAAAACGCTACTTTAGATTTTGCCTCCAATTGCAAGTTGTTCCCTTATAAAAGGTAAGGGATTTTATTTTTGAATCTTAAGAATCTCGTTCCAGTAATTAATTTATTGCTGCGCGCTCTACCATTCTCTTTGGAAATTCCGGGCAGGTATAAAACCTGCCCCTACATTTAGATTTTATAAGCGGCATTGTAGGGGCAGCCTTTATGGCTGCCCGGTTGGCCAATATATTTTGGAATTCCGGGCACCCATAAAGGGCGACGCGACCATCGAATGGGTGCCCCGACATTACATCTTCTCAGCGGTCCATTCGTAAGTGATTGTTCTCTTCTTGTTATCCATAGTGAAAACTGCAGTAGTTTTACCTAAGAGTTTTCTTCCTTCCACTTGAGCAACACTATTTAAACTAACTCCATGAAGATTCTTCGATGTTAAGGTTAATGTCTTCTTGCCATTTTTTTCTGTCACTTTATTTTGAAAATCCACTCCCTGAATTCTCATTTCCACTACTTTGCCATCCACTGTTGCTGGAATTTCGACAAGAGACTTACTCATTAGATTCCCATCTCCCAAGTCTTTGAAGACAAAGAAGCCATCAGATAAAGTTTTATCTCTTTCAGGAGCTCTAGACTGATCACTAATCGTCCAGCGCCAAACACCATGAAGATCCCGAAGTTCGGTAACTTTTGTCGCAGTAGCCGAATCTTCTACTTCTTCTTTTTCGTTATCTAAGTCTACTGGAGAAACGTTACCTTGATTGACCATGATATATTTTGAGTAAAGCTCTAATGGACTCTCTGCCCCATCAGTATACCAGTCAACGGATGCGCCTTTAATTACTTTTCCATCTTTTTCCAGTTCGTAACCTAGAGTTGCTGAAACGTTTTTGTAAATCGGATCATGATTATTGGTATGATAGTAAAGTGCTTTTACTCCAACTTCATCTAAGCGTTTTACTTCACCGGCTTGTGATACGGCATCTTGGTTCTCATCAAACCAAAGAGCAAGTGGGGTTAATTCTTCTCCACTTACTTTGCCATCATAGTTTGCATCCAGAGTTTTTAAAGCGTCATAGCCATTTTCCCAAGGAGTTGCTTTCTCAGCTTGATCTCCATTAACAAGCGATGCTACTTTTTTACCACCGAAAGTCCAGTTTCCAAACAATTGGAAAGCACTGTCGATTTTTCCAGTATGCATTGGATCATAAACTACTAATGGTAATTTCGCAGAAGCTTTCCATAACCAATATTTCCCCGGGGTTGCTGGATTCAATGGAAAGTTTACTACAGTAGTTTTACTTTCCGGTTGAATATCTTTATCAAACATTAAAGATATTGGAGATGATTGAGCAAAACTAAAACTACCAGTAAGCGTACTACTGCTTACGCAAGAAGAAGCTGGTCGTTGCACACAATTTTCATCGAAGTAAACAGTTATTCCACTAGCGGACCAGAGTGCTCCTAAGGTTGCCAATATTGCATCGATTTTTTTATCATCATCATACTGCGCATTGTCTCCAGGAGGAGCATTGTTAATTGCATTTTGTAAGCAAGTAGGTATTGATCCGCTAAGGGTGTAGGCCGAGGTACCAGTAAGCATACTGTTTGAACTTGAATTAGTATTCGTTAGAGTTATAGAATAATTTTGCTGACAAGCTACACAAGTATTACCATTTTTTAAATATGGTGTTTCCGCAGGACACTGATGACAAGCTCCACTATAATCCCAAGGAGCTGTTTCAGGACAACGACGACATTGTCCACCCCAACCTAGAGAATTATAAGTAGCATTATTTGTCGGATATAAATATGGAGTTGCCGGAGCACACTTATTACATGTTCCATTATAAAAATATGGAGTTGCAGTTGGACAACAGAACTCCGTACTTCCGGAGGCTAAAGGCATTCCTGCTGGGCAACAGCGTGGACCCACATTGTCAGGCAATGCTCCTTCGCAACACGATCCGTTACTTGCAATCTTATTGCTGGCACAACATTTTCCACTGGTATTTGCCCAAGCCTGACCTGAAGCACAACAATGTTTAGTACCGGCACTATCTGTTTTCACATTAGTGCAACATTGGTTATCTACCCATTGAGCTGTTGAAGAGGCACAACAATGTCCACTAATATTCGATTCATTGGAGGCACAGCAAATTCCATTCTTATTTACTTTTCCAGAAGAGGTACAACATGTATTGCCAACTACCTCTGATGTCTTACAACATCCACTGGCACTTGCCCAAGTAGGAGTAGCTGAAGGGCAGCAATTTCCACTGGCATTTACTTCAGATGAGGCACAACAAATTCCATTCTTGTTTACTTTTCCAGAAGTTGTGCAACAGACAGCACTTGCTCCACTACCCACTACTTGAGTTGTGGTACAACATGTTCCACCTACTGGTGTTTGCGTTGAGGAACAACAACTATTCCCTGCGATTTTTTCTGTAGCGCAACAAGTGTTACTTGTTCCCGCTCTCTCTTGTCCACTAGAGCAACAGATTCCGTTTGATGGATGCTGCGTTGAACTGCAACAACTGTTACCTGCTATTTGCGTTGTTGTACAACACGCCCCATTTAATGGAGTTTGTGTTGA
>CAYOOT010000006.1:0-73903 GCA_964405665.1 uncultured Bdellovibrionales bacterium
ATTTCTGATTTCTGATTTCTGATTTCTGATTTCTGATGATGTGATGAAAAATGATTAATAGGGAAACTCTTAGAAAAATCGATCTAGAACATATTTGGCATCCTTTTACTCCTTTTCAAGTCTGGCAAGAAGACACGACTTTTCCCATTATTGAAAAAGCCGAAGGTGTAGAACTTATTGATGTCAATGGCAAAAGATATTTAGATGGAGTTTCCTCTCTCTGGTGCAATGTTCACGGGCATAATGTTCCCAAGTTGGTTCAAGCGATAAAAGATCAAGCAGAAAAAATTTGCCATTCCACCTGTTTAGGGCTGTCCAATCGTCCTCTCATTGAACTTAGTGAAAAATTAATAAAAATTATTCCAAAAAATCTAAAGCGCATATTTTATTCTGACAGCGGAAGTGCCGCTGTGGAAGCTGCCCTTAGAATGTGTTTGGAATATTGGCAAAAACAAAACTCCGAAGCCGCCAAGAAAAAAACAAAATTTCTTGCTTTAGAAGACGCTTATCACGGTGATACTCTGGGAGCGATAACGGTCGGTTATTCTAAAATTTTTCACAAATATTTGGACTCCGTTTTAATTCCCAGTTTAAAAGTTCAACCTCCGCATCATTATCGGTTTTACCATGGTAAATCTGAGGATGAGGCGACAAGCTTAAGTTTAAAAAATTTAAATGATACTTTGAACGCCGCCGGTCAAAACATAGCGGCAATGATTATTGAACCGCTGGTCCAAGGCGCTGCCGGAATCTGGACTCATTCTCCTGAATATTTAAAAGAAGTATCCCTGCTTTGCAAAAAGTATTCAGTACTTTTAATTGTTGACGAAGTTGCTAGCGGTTTTGGTAAAACCGGAAAAATGTTTGCTCTTAATTATGCCGCAATTGAACCTGATGTTATGGTGATAGCAAAAGGTTTGAGTGCCGGTTATCTTCCGATTTCGGCAGCTATCGCCACTGAAGAAATTTTTAAGGGTTTTATTGCTCCAGCAGAAGAATTAAAAACATTTTTCTACGGCCAGACCTTTGCCGGAAATCCGCTTGCTGCGGCGGTTGCTTGTGCCAATTTGGATCTTTTTGAAGAAAATAAGGTCTTGGAAAATCTTACTCCCAAAATAGATCATTTCCATCAGGAGCTGGAAAAGAAAATAGCGGTCCTACCCCATGTTGCAGAAATCAGAAAATGTGGTTTAATGATTGGAATTGAGCTAAGCAGTATTCCCGGAAAACACCAGGCTTATCCAATCAAAAACTTAATCGGACAAAAAATTGTTCAGCAGGCAAGAAAATTGGGGGCTTTTATTAGACCATTAGGTAATGTGATGGTTTTAATGCCGGCACTGGCGATGACTAAAGAAGACTTAAGTAAGCTTGTGGAAATTACTGCTCTTTCTATTAAAGAAATTACTGGAAATTAAGATCAAAAAATGGATTCTAAAATTATTTTCATCACGGGGACTGATACCTATATCGGAAAAACAACAGTTACCGCTTTATTAACAAAAGTTTTAAGCCGTTCAGGACAAGAAGTTGGAATTTTAAAGCCAATAGAAACAGGATGCACTCTGGATTCCAATATGAATCTGTTTCCGGAAGATGCCAATTATTTATGGGAAATCTCCGGCAAAAAAGAAAAACTGGAGGATATCATTCTATATCGCTTCAGTTTACCACTTGCCCCTGCAGTTTCAGAAAAAATTGAAGGTAAAGAAGTTGATTTAAAGGACTTAAAAGATTTTATTTTTAATAAAGCCAGTAAAAAGAAACTGACTTTGGTGGAAACCGCAGGCGGCTTACTTGTTCCGATAAAAGGCAGTTATTCTTCGGCAGATTTAATTAAAGACTGCAATGCCAGTTGCCTGCTTGTGATCGGAAATCGCTTAGGTTGCATCAATCATGCAAGTTTGACCTTTGAGGTATTAAAAAATAGAGGCATTAAGATTATTGGTTATGTTTTAAATGATTTTATCGCCCTTGATCATATGAACTCCTATCAGGAAGCGGCATTTTCAACCAATCGAGAAATAATATTGGAAATTGCCAAAAAATATCAAGTTAAAGAATTGGCCCATTTGCCTTTTTTTACAAATCTGGAAGCAGAAGACAATCTCGAAAATCTGGAAATCCAGAGTCTAAAAAATAATTTTTTAGCTTCCTTAATTGAAACTCCCTAATATTAAGGCAACTTTAAAAAATATAAGTTTTCTGCTAAAAAGACAGCTCTTCGGTAGGGAGTTAATGGAATTCAATAATTTTCAAGAATATGCTCTGGCTAAACAGATTGAGCCTTCTTTAATGGAAGAAATGGAGAAATTGTGCCCTGCAGACAAAAAAACAATGGAAAATCTTTGTCTTCAACTAAAACCGAGTGTCAATAATTTAAGAGAATTTAATCAACTGGCCAAAGAAATCTGTGCACGAGAAAAAATAAATTTGGAAGAACTTTTTAATCAAGACAATTTTAACCGAATTTTTGATGCTAGCACCGGCTTAAGTCCAAAAGATAAATTAAAAAAATTCAAACAACTTTTGGAAGCAAGAAGATTTCCTGAAACGGAAATTATAAAAAATAAAATCAATCAAGATCTAAAAGAAATAACAAAAAAACATAATTTCAAATTAAGTCCTCCCCAAGAATTGGAGGGAGACTGTTTTAATTTGAATATTAGCTTCAATTCTCCGGAACAATTAAAAACCTTGGCTGCAAAATTAGACACTTTATCTGAAGACAAGAAATTAAGAGAGATTTTTTCTCTCCTCAAAGGAGAATTATGAATTCTGCTTTGAATTATAGTAATACTTTTTGGCCGGAAATAGTTTTTGTGGAAGAATCCGCCAAAGAAGATCCGCTGACCAAAAGAGTATTGAACAGATTAAAGAATGCGGAAGTAATCAATATTCCCGACAAATCTCCCGATCCTCTTTTTAGCGGAAATTTTCCTGGCAAAAAACTAGAAAAACTTTCCGCTTCAGAAAAATTCTCTATTGGCAAAAAAGCTCTGATCCTGAAAAGACATTTGGGCAATTGGTTAAAGAATTGTCCGGGAACTCAAGATCATGTTTGCTGTAATCTCTGGATTGTCAATCCCGGAGAAGGTTGCCCAATGGATTGTACATATTGTTATCTTCAATCCTATTTACAAAAAAACCCTACATTAAAAATTTATACAAATACCTCGGACTTACTTGGGGTTTTAAAGGAACGTGCTGAAAAAGAACCCAATAGGCTTTTTCGTGTCGGAACTGGAGAGCTGATCGACAGTCTTGTTTGGGATGATTTGACCGATTTGACCTTGGAGCTTGTTCCCTTCTTTGCAAAAATTCCTAATTTAACTTTAGAACTAAAATCAAAGCATGATTATATTGAAAATCTTCTTAATTTGAAAAATGAGCATAACGGCAAAACAGTTGTCTCCTGGTCAGTAAATGCCCAAACGATTTCTCAAAATGATGAGGCCCAAACTGCCAATTTGGAAAAAAGAATCACCGCAGCAAAAAAATTAGTGGAAGTGGGATATCGAGTAGGTTTTCATTTTGATCCCCTAATTTATTTTCCCGGTTGGGAAGATGAATATAAAGAAACTATTGATCTGATATTTTCCAATATACCTTCAAAACACATTGCTTGGGTTAGTATTTCCACTTTACGTTACCAACAAGAAATGCAAAATATCATGATTGAAAGATTTCCCAAGAGCAAACTTCCTTTTGGCGAACAATTTTTAGCAAGTGATCATAAGCTACGCTACATCCAACCGATTCGTTTTAAAATGCTAAATTTTGTCTGGAAAGAACTTAAGGCCAAATCTGCAGAGCTACCTGTATATATGTGCATGGAAAGCGCTTCCGCCTGGAGGCAGATTAATGGTGCTCCACCGCTTGCCGGATCCGAATTAGTTGAAATATTCTCTCGTCGAGGTAAACTAAGCATTGTAAAAGATGAAAAAAATATTTCTCCGGTTTCTTATTAATTTTAGAGGTTATTCGTGATTAAATTATTTCTACAAAAAGTCTTTGGTTCTCAAAATGAGCGTGAATTAAAAAAGCTATTTCCACTGGTTAAGCAAATCAATGCTTTGGAAAAAAATATTAAGCCTTTAAGTAATGATCAATTAAAAGGGAAAACTGTTGAATTTAAAAACAAACTGGCAGCAGGAGCAACGTTGGATGATCTTCTTCCTGAAGCATTTGCCGTTGTCCGAGAAGCTTCTGTGCGCGTGCTGGGATTAAGGCATTTTGATGTACAGTTAATTGGGGGGATGGTTCTTCATCAGGGCAAAATTTCAGAAATGAGAACTGGTGAAGGAAAAACTTTAACGGCAACTCTTGCCGCTTATCTCAATGCACTTTCCGGGAAAGGCGTTCATGTCGTCACTGTCAATGATTATCTGGCAAGAAGAGACTGCGAATGGATGAGCAGACTTTATAATTTTCTTGGTCTTTCTACCGGCGTAGTTCTTCATGGGATCAGCAACACAGAAAGAAGAGATGCTTACAATGCAGATATTACCTATGGTCAAAACAATGAATTCGGCTTTGATTACTTAAGGGACAATATGAAACTGGAACTTTCTGAAAAAGTTCAACGAGATTATAATTTTGCCATTGTCGATGAAGTCGATTCGATTTTAATTGATGAATCAAGAACACCATTAATTATTTCCGGTCCCAGCGAAGACACCCCTGAGAGCTATGGCGTGGCTGACAAACTTGTGCGCCAACTAAAAGCAGAAGAACATTATGCTGTTGAACTAAGAAACAAACAAGTAACTCTTACCGAAGAAGGCGTTAAAAAGTGTGAACAATTGCTGAATGTAGAAAATCTCTATGAGCCGGGCAACATTGAACTTGTGCACCACGTCAACCAAGCATTAAAAGCGCATGTTACAATGCAAAGGGATTTCGATTATGTTGTAAAAGATAACCAAATTATTATTGTCGATGAATTCACCGGCCGCTTAATGCCCGGACGCCGCTGGTCTGACGGACTGCACCAAGCGGTAGAAGCAAAAGAAGGAGTAAAAATTCAAAGAGAAAACCAAACTCTGGCTACGGTTACCTTTCAAAATTTCTTTCGAATGTATAAAAAACTCTCGGGAATGACTGGCACTGCCGATACCGAAGCAGTAGAATTTAAAAAAATATATAACTTGGATGTTGTAGTAATTCCCACCAATATGGATATGGTACGGGAAGATAATCCCGATGTAGTCTATGCCACTGAAAAAGGAAAATTTAAAGCAGTCTGCGATGAAATAGAGGAATTACACAAGAAAGGTCAACCGCTTCTTGTGGGAACAGCCAGTATCGCCAAGTCAGAAGTAATCAGCAGTCTGCTGGATCGACGAGGAATTCCTCACCATGTATTAAACGCCAAGCAGCATGAAAGAGAAGCGGAGATTATTGCTCAGGCCGGGCGTTTTGGGGCCGTAACAATTTCCACCAACATGGCTGGTCGGGGAACTGATATTTTATTGGGAGGAAACCCGGAATTTCTTGCTGCCTCTGTTGCCGGAACAAAAGATCCGGAAGACGAAGAATTTCAAGAGCAATTAAAATATTTCAAAGAAGTTTGTGCCGAAGAAAAGAAAAGGGTGGTTGAGGCAGGGGGTCTGCATATTTTAGGCACAGAACGTCATGAAAGCAGACGGATTGATAACCAATTGCGCGGTCGTTCCGGACGTCAAGGAGATCCGGGAAGTTCCAGATTTTATATTTCCCTGGAAGATGAACTGATGAAGCGTTTTGGCGGAGAAAGGATTCAACAACTGATGACCAGAGTGGGACTAACCGACGAAGATTCGATTGCCGGATCATTGGTGGGCAGAGCCATTGAGAATGCCCAAAAGAAAGTGGAAGGCTATCATTTCGATATCAGAAAACATTTGTTGGAATATGACGACGTAATGAATAAACAACGGCAAATTATTTATGCTGAGCGTGAAAGGATTTTAAAAGGGGATGATATTGAAGAAAAAATCCTGGAAGCGATTCCCGATACGGTTGAACAGATTATTCTTAGCCGATCGAGTGAGAAAACTCCTCCTCGAGAATGGGATCTTAGCGGTATCTTTTTAGAAACTCAAAGAATCTTTGCTTTGGAAATACCCAAAGACGATTTCCTAAAAAAACAAGAAGATGCAACCAAACAGTTGGCACAAGAACTTTTTGATTTAATCAAAGAAGAAGCAATAAAACGCTACCATCAAAGAGCAGAGCATTTTGGTCGTGAAAGAATGCATAAACTAATGCGCATGGTTTTTCTGCAAGCTACGGATTATTTCTGGAAAGAGCATTTGGGAAATATGGATCACTTAAAAGAAGGAATTGGTCTTCGCGGTTATGGTCAAAAAAATCCCCTTCATGAATACCAAAAAGAATCTTATGAAATGTTTGCTCAGATGTTAAACGCTATTAAAATTTCCGTATTGCAAAATATTTTTATTCCCGATCTGCCAAGTGAAAATGAAATTCAAGAAATTGAAGATAAGGAAAAGGAATTACAGCGCAAGCGCGAAGCTGCTGCCCAGGCAACTCACGAAGAAGTGCTGGAAGCTAGCACTTCCAAAGAAGAGAAAGAGGAAATTGATACTACCGGCCTAAACCGCAAGCAACGAAGAAATTTAGAAAAGAAAAGTAAACGAAAATAAAAATGCTAGATCCAACTAAATATAATAATGTCCAAATGTAAATCGAGTTACGACTGCGACAATTTGTCATATTTACATCCTCTCAATAAAATAATAGTTTGGCCTGATGAATACAATAAAATTACAGCTTAGTATGCTTGCTTTACTCGGAGTAATATTTTTTTCTCTGAATGCTGTGGCATTTGCCTGCGATCTTTGCTCGATTTATAGTGCGCAAAATATCAAGGAAGCAGAAGCCGAAAAAATTACTGTCGGTGTAAATGAACAATTTAGCAGTTTTAATTCTGTACGTTTAAATGGGAATGTGGTACCAAACATTGCTCATCAATCACTCTCCAGTTCAATTACCCAACTCTATGGGCGATACGATTTCACTAATGACTTAGGATTACAGCTAACACTTCCCTACATCAACCGTGATTTTAAAAGATCAGAAAATGGGGAACTGCAAAAAGGAAACGAATCGGGAATAGGTGATCTCTCAATTTTAGCTTTATATTCTCCACTAAGAATTTCAGACGGAGATTTTTTTGCGCGACTAAGTGTTCGTGGCGGTTTAAAACTTCCTACCGGTGATTCCAGCCGAATTAGAGAAGAAACCGAAGATAATGATGAGAAGGTTCACTCCGCCGAAAATCAAATAGAAAAAAATGTTCAGCTCCAAATGGTTTCACATGCCGGCCACCACCATCAAGAAGAAGAAACAATAATTCCCAGTGGAATTCACGGACATGATTTGGCTCTGGGAAGTGGTTCCCTGGACTATATTGTTGGAACAACTGGTCTGATGGAAAAAGGAAAATATTTTGCTGTTGTTGATCTGCAATACGCTTTTCGAACAGAAGGAGATTTCAATTATCGCTATCAGAACGACTTACTATGGAGTTTGGGAGCAGGTCGTTATCTTCTAACGGAAGATGAAAACTCTTTTTCTCTTAAAGCTAACTTATCGGGTGAATACAAAGGAATGGATATTTTTGAAGGAAATAAAGTCGAAGATACGGGTATTAATTCGATGTTTCTCGGCCCAGAAATAAATTTTACTGTTGGAAAAAGTTTATTTGGATTCTTAGCTCTGGATCTTCCGCTCTTGCTGGATAACACTTCCTTTCAAGCGGTTCCTGATTATCGTCTTCGATGGGCAATTACATATCTATTTTAAATCTGAAATTGATCTGGTATCCGAAGAGGTATTTTAATTTTCTTGCAACACTTATTACATTAGATTTTCAGATTCCAGTTTTTCCAATTCAGAAATATCTATTCCCAACTCTTTTGCTCTGGCCAATAATCTTTGTCTCCTTAAAACAGCCGATGGACGTTCTCCGCTTTCTCTTGCTTTCACTTCTGCGTTTTCTGCAGAAACTTCTTCTTTATTCTCGTAAACACTACCTTCTTTAATCCTCATCACCGCCATTTGTAACTTAACTTTATCGGCAAGCTTTTTCTTGTCGGCAAGCTCCAAATTATTGCTACTAAGAGCAATAATCAAGTACCCAAATATTAAAATCGCTAAAAAAAATTCAATCATATGTAATTATCTACACAAGAAAATCGTCTCAAGTATGCATTAGCTTTATAATCCGCGCCACAGGACTAACCAAAAACACACAATTTTAGCTAAATTCTAATAAGAACTTCTGAAGAAGAATTTTCCAATAAAAACAAGATCTTCCCTAACAAGGGTTCAAGGCCAAGCCAAACTTTGGTATTATTTTCTAATAATTCTGAGAAAGTAATAAAAGGTAAGATTAGACCATAAACGTTGATTTTTCCTAAAAAAGCTTGAGCAGCTAAAGTAGTAACTGCGGCTAAGGCGGACTTGGAAATTGTATAACTACTTCGGCCTAAAATGGGCTTTTCGATACAAGAATCTAGCAAATTAATCACTACTCCTTTTTTAGAAAGAAAAAGCTTCTCGGCCAATCCTTGAATTAAAAAAAAGGGGGCTCGAACATTAATCATTTGGGTTTTATCCCAATTGCTTTCTGTTTCTGAGAGCAGATCAAAACTGCCTTTTATTTTATCTTCATTGGGCCAATAGGCGGCATTATTAATTAAACAATCAATTTCGGAAAAAGCATTGTTAGAAAATTCAATAAACTTTTTTAGCTGATCACTGTTCGTAAAATCGGCCTTAAAAAATTTAGCTACAGTTCCCAATTTTTTTAGTTCTTTGTCTAAAATATCTATTTTTTCCTGATTGCTATGATAATGAAGAATCAAGCGGTGACCTGCTTTAGCCAATTCTAAAGTAAGAGCAGAACCAATTTTACTGCTTGCTCCGGTAAGCACGATTGTTTTGCCTTTTTTCATAAATTAAACTTATATTTTTTACTTAATTGCCATAAGAAAGCAGAAGGAGCCTTTATTAAATGAGTTTTTTGTTCCAGCGGATGTTTAAAGGCGATGCTTTCTGCATGTAATAAAAATCCCTTTTCCTTGGGAAACAATTCTTCTAAATCTTTCTTTGACCCATAAAGCTTATCTCCCACCAAGGGATGGCCAATAGAAGCAAGATGAGCTCGCACTTGATGTCTTCTCATTTTTTTTCCCAAGACTCTTACCAAAGAATAATCTTCAAATTTTAAGACCAGAAAAACTTCACTTTGAGCAGAAAAAACATTTTTATTTTCTGTTATTGTTTTTTCTTTAAGCACCTTGACAGTTTTTTGATCTTTTTCGATTAACAAAGGAGCTTCGATCTTTTGTCGCTGCTTGGCAACGTTCCCCTCAACTAAAGCCAGATAACTTTTGGCAATTTTTTCCTCTTTCATTTCTTGCTTTAAAAATTCCCAGGCATTTCTATTTTTTGCCGCAAGAATCACTCCTGAAGTATAATTATCCAGTCTTTGAATTAATCCGGCGTCAGTTGGTTTTAAAGAAGCGGTTAAAAAAATCTTATTATAGGAAGCTAAGAAGTCAGCTACGGTAGATTTGGGGTTACTTTTAATACTGACACTAGGAATTCCTCTTTTTTTATTTAAAACAATTACGCTTTGATCTTCAAATAATATTTCCAAATCAACTTTTTCTATCAGTTGTTTTGGCTGATCATTGATTTCAATGATATCCCCCGTTTTTAACTTATCGCCGGCCCGGACTATTTTTGCATTAACGATAACCAGTTTGTTTTCACAAAGATTCCTTGCGGCATTTTTAGAAAGGCTGGTTACCGCCTCGCAAAGAAATTGATCCACTCGATTATAATCTTTTTCTGCTTTAAAGTTTTTCATTGGGAATTTCAACTTTTAATGGTCCGCTGCTTTTTGCAAAAACTTCTTCTCCTTGATAATTAGCTTCAATCCATTTGGTAAAGTAATCGGCTTCTAAAAAATCTTTTTGTTCCAGCAACCAACGATGAAAAGTTAAAGTATTAGCTAAACCTTCTACATTATAATGTTGTAAATAAGCTTTTGCTCGAGCAATAGCCAGTTCTCGATTAGGCGCAGTGACAATTAGCTTGGAAAGTAAAGCATCATAATAAGGAGAAAGTTTAGTTCCCGCTTCCACCCAAGTATCCTCCCTGATGCCAATTCCTCCCGGACGAGACAAATAAAGAATTTTTCCCGTTATCGGGCTAAAGTTATTCACCGGGTTTTCCCCATAGACCCTAAACTGAATGGCATGTTTACTGATTTTAATATCTTTTTGTGCATATTGCAGAGGATGTCCTTGAGCAACTAATATTTGCTCTTTTACCAGATCGATTCCTGTTATTTCTTCAGTAATGGTATGCTCTACTTGAATGCGGGTATTCATTTCCAAAAAATAAAATCCTGATTTTGCGGATCTCGGATTTTCCACCAAGAATTCCAAAGTTCCCGCACCGCAATATTTAACTGTTTTGGTTAATTTCAGAGCCGCCTTTAAAATTTTTTCTCTTAATTTTGAATTTAAATTAGGGGCCGGGGCTTCTTCCACTATTTTTTGATGTCGACGTTGTAAGGAACAGTCTCTTTCAAAAAGATGAATGACCTTCCCGTAATTATCGGCAAAAATCTGAACTTCAATATGACGGGGAGTTTTTAAATATTTTTCGACTATAATTTCTTCATTGCCGAAAGCAGCTTTAGCTTCCGCTTGAGCTTCTTGGATTTTTTGTAAAAATTCCTTTTCCTCATTAACCACTCTCATTCCCCGCCCACTTCCTCCGGCAACTGCCTTAATTAAAACTGGATAGCCCACATTATTGGCGAACTTTATCAACTCTTTTATTTCCAAGCCGGCCTTTGTTCCGGGCACTACCGGAACTTTTGCCTTAAGAGCGATTTGTCGAGCGATATTTTTATCTCCCATCAAAGAAATTGTTTCTGGGCTAGGGCCAATAAAACAAATTTTATTTTCGATTACTTTTTTTGCAAACTCAGCATTTTCCGAAAAAAAACCATATCCAGGATGAATAGCATCGGCTCCACTTTGAATTGCCGCATTGATTATTTTATCGATATTTAAATATGTATCTTTGGCCGAGTTTCCTTTTAAGGCAATTTTATCGTCGGCAATTCTCATCGGCAAACTTCCTTGATCGGCCTCCGAATAAACTGCTATTGCTTCAATTCCCAATTCCTGAATTGCACGAATTGTTCTAACAGCAATTTCCCCGCGGTTTGCCACCAATATGCGCAGGAATTTTCTGATTTTATTTGTCTTTTTCATCTTTTTAATAATATATTGTTAAAAAGGTTTTAGTGAAAGAATTTTAATGGGAATTTTATAAACATGAGAGAAGTAATTGTTTTAGGTTCAGGACCAGCAGGCCTGACCGCAGCTTTATATATAGCTCGCTCCAATCTTAAGCCTCTGTTATTTCATGGTCCACTTTCCGGAGGTCAGCTTACCACCACGACAATGGTAGAAAACTTTCCTGGTTTTTCCAAAGGAATCATGGGACCCGATTTAATGGAAGAAATGCGCTTACAAGCGGAGCGTTTTGGTACAGAATTTCAGCAAAAAATTATTACTAAAGTAGATTTTTCTAAAAGACCATTTAAAGTTTTTGCCGATGAAGAAGTTTTCGAAGCCAAATCGATAATTATTGCCACCGGGGCATCGGCAAAAACTTTAAAGCTGGAACGTGAAGCGGAGATGATGGGTTATGGTTTGTCCACTTGTGCTACTTGTGACGGAGCATTTTTTAACGGTCAAGAGATTATTGTTATTGGAGGCGGAGATTCTGCTTGTGAAGAAGCGTTATTTTTAACCAAATTCGGTTCCAGAGTACGTTTGATTCACAGAAGAGATCAATTGCGGGCCTCAAAGATTATGGCGGATCGTGTTTTGGCTCACCCCAAAATAGAAATGATCTGGAAACATACGATGATTAAACTTTTAGGGGATCAAAAATCAGGCATCACCGGCGCAATTTTAAAAGATACAACCAATGGCAAAGAACAAGAAATTAAATGTTCTGCAATATTTTATGGTATCGGCCATGTTCCCAATACTCAACTTTTTGCGGGGAGTTTGGAAATGGATGAAAACCAATACTTAATTACCAAAAACAATTGCACTAAAACAAACATTCCTGGAATATTTGCTTGTGGTGATGTTCAGGATCATGTTTATAGGCAGGCCGTTACGGCAGCAGGTTCGGGTTGTATGGCGGCTATTGAAGCGGAAAGATGGTTGGCGGAGAATTAAATCTGTAGGGGCAGGTTTTATACCTGCCCGGAACTACAAGGGACCATAGTAAAACGGGCAGCCATAAAGGCTGCCCCTACAGATTTAATCTATTTTGTAGTTTCTCCCAATAAAAACTACACCACGCCGATAGCAACAAGAAACATAAATAGAACCAAGGATTCAATCAGACTCACGCCTAAGATCCATGGTAAAAACATTTGGCCTGCAGCACCAGGGTTTCTGCTAATACTTTCTACTGCGGCAGAAATTACTCTGCCTTGACCCATAGCACCACCAAATACGGCAATACCTAAAGCTAATTGACCTAGGTTTAAATAACCAGCATGTACTGTTGCTGCATCCTCAGCAAAAGCAGGTTCTCCTACCAACACCAAAGAAGCCAAGACAACTAACATTAAAGAAGAAAAACGCATACTAATATCCTCCAATTACACGTTCATTATTAACACACCCCTATTGCAGTAAACTATTTACTTCAATAGAGCTAAACATCTTTTCAAATCTTTACAGGACGAACTTTATCCGTCCCAGAAATAAGGATCAAACACTTACTCAGTGCTGATGTTCTTCCTCTGCACTCTCGCTATGAGATACAGCAAGTCTGATATAAATCATAGTAAGCAGTGTAAAAATAAATGCCTGTATCAAACAGATTACAGTGCCCATACAATAAAAAATTACCGGAATAGGAACATAAATATTCTTTGTGATATCTGTAAATACTGCCAATACGGTATGATCCCCTGTCATATTTCCAAATAACCGAAGCGTTAATGTCACCGGACGAACAAAAGCACTGATTGTTTCTAGAAGAAACAAAAAGCTGCCCATTGTAATTACCAAGAAAATACTAACCGGTCTTAAGGCATCATAAAAAGACATATGCTTGAGAAAATTAATTATTCCAACCTCTTTTATTCCCCAAGCATGGTAAAGAACAAACACTAATACAGCTAAAGCTGCATTAACTGAAACTCGATGAGTGGGCATCACAAAGCCCGGGACAAGTCCCATTAAATTCATGCAAAGCACAAAAACAAACAAGGAAGCAGCAAAAGGAAGATATTTTCTGTTTTCTCTGCCCATGGCAGTATCTCCGAGCCAAAACATTACTTCGGCAATCAATTCAAAAAGATTTCTGATAGTTAATTTCGATTCTGGAATGAGTTTATTTGAAGATCTTTTTAAAGAAGACGCAGCCAAAAGTCCGAAAAATAAGATTAGAGTAACAACCACTAAAATAGAACCGACTGTAGTTGCTGTTGCCAAATTCTCTGTGCTGACAGTGTTCTCTACCGCTTGAGTTATAAAATTATAGCCTTCGCTCATCGTTTCCTGTTCATACTTTTACTAACGAGCAGGAACTACTACACTATTCCAACCAAGATTAAAAGACTTATTAAGAAAAAAATCCACTTTTCTGTTTATTTACCGACATTATAAGTATGAAAATAATGGATAAAAATAAACTTAAAATAAAGCCTATTACAAAGGAGATCATGCTGCTTTGCTGAAAGAGAAATAAAGCCAAACACAATAAAGAAAGAGCAATAAATTTTAAGATAAAAAATTTATATATTTTAGAAGTTTTTGCTGGATCAATTAAATATTGCGAAAGATTTGACCAGCTCCCTAAATTAGCCCAAGAAAATATTTGAGAAATGATAATACCCCGGATTTCGAAGTATTTAGAATTAGTTTCTTTGTAATAAAAATAAGAAAAAACAATTAACAGTATCGAGCTTATAACAAACGCAATGTTTATTTGTTGTTTTACATTATTTACCGCAACCTTTTCCATTAAACTCACTAAATTATAAAATTTTTCCTTTTATTACAAGGATCAAAGATTCCCTTTGTGTCAAATTCCTCTCTTTTGATTTTTTTCATACAACAACAAAAAAAATTTTGAAAAAATTTTTTGATGCAGACAGTTGAATCTCTTGCGCTTAGACTTTAAGTAACCTTAACTAAGAGAATTTCCATTTGTAATTGTTAACAACTTTCTGTTAGTGTCCACCTCCTGTTGGATTCAGATTTTAATTAGGAAGGTAATGGATAGAGTAGCGGATTTACTAGATTCTCAACTAAACGGTGTTTCTACCTCAACGAAAACCAATTTTAAACCGACAGAAAGTGATATTCCAAATAAAAATTCAAAAATTAATTTTTCTAATGAGGATTTTAAAGAACTTTGGGAAGAAGCTTGCCATGAGATCAGCAAAGAAATCGATCAACAGCTTTTTAATACCTGGATAAAAGTACTGAAAATATCAAATTTAGAATTACCCCTTGATAATTCTAAAGAAGCCAAAATTGAATTAACAGCACCAAACAAATTTAGTTGTGCTCATATTGAAAAAAATTATCAACAATTAATTGCTGATTCTTTCTCTAAATTACTTTTAGTTAAAATTAAACTACATTTTTGTTTTGATAAACACTTTAGCCCGGCTAACGATCCTCTTTTAGAAAAAACTGCCACCAGCCCTATTTTAAAAAAGAAAGCTTCCTTGTTTTCTGAAAATAGGTTGCAAAAACCTGATGAAACCAATCTTAATCCTAAATATAATTTTTCCAATTTTGTAGTTGGTTCCTGTAATCAATTTGCGCATGCCGTTAGTCTTAAAGTAGCGGAAAGTCCTGGAACTTCTTTTAATCCTCTCTTTGTTTATGGGGGAGTAGGATTAGGCAAGACCCATCTGGCTAACGCCATCGGTAATTCTACAAAAAGACAAAAGAAGAAAGTATTACTGGTTAGTTCTGAAAATTTTGTCAGTGAACTTATCGCTTCCATCAGAAGCAATAAGATGGATTCCTTTAAAAGTAAGTTTCGTTCACTGGATTTATTAATTGTTGATGATATTCAATTTATTATTGGCAAAGAACGAACTCAAGAAGAATTTTTCCATACCTTTAATGAACTTTATAATAAGCATAAACAAATAATTATCACTTCCGATAAAATGCCCAATGAATTAATTGGACTGGAAGACAGATTGAAAACAAGATTTGCCAGTGGACTTTCTGTTGATTTACAATCTCCTGACTATGAAACAAGAGTGGCGATTATTGTTAATAAAGCCGTTGCAGAAAAAGTAAATTTACCGGAAGAAGTTGCCAGACTACTTGCTTGCAATATTACTTCGAATGTTCGGGAACTAGAGGGAGCAGTAAACCGTTTGTTTGCCCTAAGTTCTGTTAATAAAACTAGTATTGATTTAAAACTGGCTGAAGATGTAATTTCTAGTCTTTCTTTAAAAAAGAAAACAAAAGAAATTAATTTTGAATTGGTCAAAAAAATAGTTGCTGAGCATTTTAATGTCAGTCTTAATGACATTCTTGGAAAAAGAAGAACTCAACACATTGCAGCAGCAAGACATGTTTGTATGTATTTTTGCAGAAAGCTGACAAATTATTCTTATCCGGAAATCGGTGCTTACTTTGGCGGAAGAGATCATTGCACGGCAATTCATGCCTATAAAGTAGTAGTCGAGAAATTAACTCTTGAGAAAAGTTTTTCTGATGAACTAGAAAAATTAGAAAACAAAATAACCTCTTAGTTTTCCTTACTTTATTTACCCACAAAACAAGCATCTAATAAGCTGTTAATAACTATGGGCTGGGGTGTTAGTAAGTTCTTGTTTGTTTGTTAAACTGCCGTAACCAAAGATTATTTATAAAAAACATGAAATAATCTTTACCAAAAAAATTTCTAACAAACTGTTAATAACTTTCTAATTTCTCCGCTTATTTTGTTAAGAACTACAAGCTTATTAACAGTTTTAATTAATCAACTTTCTTATTTTTAAAGATACTATCTGATCTAAGAGTAACTATTAACAACTTTCTCGATACAAATTATTCTATCTTTTTCTAATTTAACTATTCACTTACAATCTTTTTAACATTTTTCCTGCCCACTACTACTACTTCTACTAATTTTAATATATTATTGTTTAGTATAGAGTTAATAAAAAGTATTAAGGAGTATTTTAAAAGATGTTATTTTCAATTGAAAAAGAAAAACTGTCTCGTCTTCTTTACTTAGCAAATTCCATTGTTGAGAAAAAAAATACAATGCCGATATTGGCAAATATTCTTCTTTCTTTAAAAAAAGATAAATTACAATTTTCCGTAACTAATTTAGAAGTAAGTTTGTTTGCCGAAGTTGATGTGGAATCAAAAGATACAGGCAATACCACGGTTGATGCCAAAGTTTTTTATGAAATAGTCAGAGAGCTTCCTAATGAGAAAGTAACATTAAAATTAATAGAAGATAAGAGATTGGAAGTTAAATGCGGAAAATCATTGTTTAAAATAAATACTTCCTCTGCTGATGAATTTCCTAAGGTTGCCGGTATTACTTTGAAAAATCCGGTTTCGATCGATGCAACTTTACTTTATGAAATGTTTGATAAAACATCTTATGCGGTTTCTACCGATGAAGGACGGCAAAATATCAATGGAGTGTATGTTGAATTGTTAAACTCCAATAATGAAAACAATCTGCGTTTTGTTTCTACAGATGGACATCGTTTGGCAATAATTGAAAGACCTGTTACCGGATTCAATGAGTTTAGGCCTGTTATCGTTCCAAGACGTGCCATAGGAGAAATAAAAAAGATTTTAGAGGGCAATGATGGTGCGGCAAAATTAGAACTAGGAGAGAGCTTTATTACCTTTGAAAGCAGAGGCGTAACTTTAGGAGTACGTTTAGTTGATGGACAATATCCAGATTACTCGCAAGTTGTTCCTACAAAATGTTCTACTACAGTAAATGTAAATAGAGATGATTTTCTTGCGGCAATTAGAAGAACTTCCTTAATGACAACAGAAAAAAACAAAGCAGTTAGAATCGGGGTTTATGGAAATACATTAACTGTTTCATCTTCCAGTCAGGAATTTGGTGAAGCCAGTGATGCCATTGAAGTTGAAAAAACTGGTAATGATTTAGATATCGGATTTTGCGCCAGATATGTGCAAGAATTACTTGCTTCGATGGATAGCAACCAACAAGTAGTGATGAAATTAGATGGAAATCTTGCACCGGGATTATTTACCCAGGCTGATAATGAGTCTTATACTTGTATCGTTATGCCGATGCGTTTCGAATAAAATTAATGTCATTAAAATGTAGGGGCACCCTTTATGGGTGCCCGGAATTCCAAAATATATTGGTCAACCGGGCACGCATAAAGGGTGCCCCTACAAATTTCCATTTTGGTTTTAATGTTCGTCAATAAATTCTACCTTAACGGCTTGAGGAACTTAAAAGAACAAGAAGTAACTATTCACAGCCCATTTACCGTAGTTACCGGAAAAAACGGCCAAGGAAAGACTAGCTTTTTAGAGGGTCTTTATGTTTTATCTTCTACCAAATCATTTCGGACGGCAAAATTAAAAGAAATTATTACTCAAACTGCAGGAATATCTTCCTGTTTTTTAAAAGCAATGATTACCACCGAAGATGGAGAAAAATTATTAGCCGCTGAAATTTCAAAAGATAAAAAACAATTTTTTATCAATGAAAATAAAGCTAATAAAGTAAAAGAGTATTTCGGCAAATTAAAAGCGATTGTTTTTACTCCCGATGATTTGCAAATTATTAAGGGTTCTCCCCAATTAAGAAGAGAATTAATTGATAAAAGCATTTCTCTGGTCAATTTAGGCTATCTTGAATCATTACTTTTCTATAATGCCGCTTTAAAAAATAGAAACACACTCTTAATTCAAGGAAGAACTGCCAATTATTTAGAATTTGAAGTTTGGGATAAATTATTAATTAATTATGGGTTGGAAGTTTTAAAACAGCGACTAAGTTTTTTAAAAGAAATAAAAGATATTTTTTCAAATTATTACCGTTTAATTTCCGAACGGAGCAAAGAAGAAAAAGTCCAATTTTTGTATCGCAGTGATTTTTTGAACAAAGATTATCAACTGGAAGCGCAAGCAGATTTTGAAGAAATAGAAACCTTACAGGCCAATTACTGTCAAAGAATTGAGCAAGACCTGAGATTAAAAAGCACAGGAATTGGAATTCATCGCGATAATTTAATTATTAAAATAGATACCGGCTTTGGTTTTAAAGATGCTAAAGAAATTGCCTCCCAAGGACAAACCAGAAGTATTTCTCTGGCTTTAAAACTTGCCTCTGTGGACTTTGTAAAGTTAAAAACAAATATCTCTCCTTTATTATTGCTTGATGATGTGGAATCCGAATTAGATAGCGACAGGAAACAATCACTGATTAGTTTATTAGAAAATTTTAAAAGCCAGGTTATTTTAACAACAACCGATGATTCGGAAATTAAAAAAATTAAAACAAAGACGGGGATTGATCTGAGAAATATTGAAGATGGGTATCTGGAATAATAAATTTCACTTTACTTTTGACTACACAAAAAATTAGGACTAGACTCCTACTAATAAATTTATGCAAAAAGTTTGTGAATTAACTCAAGCCCCTTTTACTATTTCGGAATTCGAAGTAGAATTCTGCAGAAAAAATGAAATTCCTCTTCCCACACTCAGTCCTTTTGTCAGACTGCGAAACTTATTGGTATTTAGAAACAGATCGGATCTTTATCATACAAAATGTGCTTTAAGTGAGAAAAGTATTCTATCTTCTGTTCCGCCGGAGAGTGATTTCAAAGTCGTTGATATCGATGTTTGGAATTCCGATGCTTGGGATCCTTTAGAGCTGGGCCGGGACTATAATTTTAGTAAACCATTTTTTAAGCAATTCGAAGAATTATTAAGAATTACTCCGATTCCCAATCTGGCAGTTATAAAAAGCACTGTGGAAAACAGTGATTATACACATGGAATTCTTGGAGCAAAAAATTGCTATTTATTATTTGCTAGCAGTTACAATGAAGATTGTCTTTTTTCCAGAAATATCAATCATTCTAAAAATTTAGTTAACTGTAATTTGGCTCAAAATTCCGAGATCTGTTATGACTGTAATAATATTCAAAACGGCTATAATCTAAAATATTGCGCCAATTCTTTTCATTGCTCCGATTCTTACTTTCTTTACAATTGTCAATCCTGCAGCAATTGTTTTGGTTGCGTTAATTTAAGCAACAAGCAATATCATTACTACAATCAAGCTTTAAAGAAAGAAGAATATCATCAGAAATTGGCGGATTTGCAACTGGGAAGTTTCAATTTTATTGAACAGGAAAAGATAAAATTCGATAAATTTAAAGAAAGTTTCCCCATTAAATATTTATTCGGCAAAAGCCTTGTCGGCTGCAGAGGCAACTTTCTGGCAAACGATAAGAACTGCGATCAATGTTACTTTGTATATGATTCGGAAAATTTAGAATATTGTATCTGGGCAAAGAAGGCAAAATCATCTCTTTTTCATTGCATGTTCGGATTTAACAGTGAATTGATTTACAATTCTGCCACAGTGGGGGACAGCGCCTATAATATTAAATTTTGCGCCGATACTTATGAAGGGGTTAATAATTTGGAATATTGTATGTATTGCCAGAGAGGAACCAGCGATTGTTTTGGTTGTGTTGGATTAAAGAAAAATAGTTACTGCATTTTAAATAAACAATATTCCAAAGAAGCATACTTTGATTTAGTAAAAAGAATCAAAGAACAGATGAGACAAGCTAAAGAATATGGGCAGTTTTTTCCGATTTCCTTAAGTCCATTTTATTTTAATCAATCGGAAGCTAATTATTTTCTCCCTTTACCCAAAGCAGAAGTCCTGAAACAAGGTTTTAAGTGGAAAGAAGATGAAGTAGAAAAGATCGCACAAAAATATCAATTAGCGGATAATATCTCAGAGGTAAGTGATGATATTTTAAATCAAGTTTTGATTTGTTCGGAATCAGGGAAAAAATACAAATTAATTAAACCGGAACTTGAATTTTATCGAAAAAATAATGTTCCGATTCCGCGAGTTGCTCCCATGGAAAGATTAAAAGAAAAAGCGAAAATTCTAAAAATAGAAAAATTACATCCGGGCAATTGTGCAAAATGTCAGCTGGAGTTCGAGACCGCTTATGATCTTAAAACAAACAAAATATACTGTGAAGAATGTTTTCAAGAAGAGGTTAGTTGAAATTATGAAAAAATATTTATTAATTATCTTATTTTATTTTTTAAGTGCTCTGACCGCAATGGCAGAAACGGAAATTAAGATCGGAGTATTGACTGATTTATCAGGTTTGGGAGCATATTACGGAAATCAAACAAGAGTTGGGGCGATGTTAGCCGAGCAGGAAATAAACAAGGAAGATAAAAACTTTAAAATAATTTTTGAAGATAGCGGGCTTAAGCCGCCGCAAGCTTTAACAGCAATGCAAAAACTTCTCTATTTTAATAAAGTGGCAGCCGTTTATGTGGATTTCACTCCAATTGCCACTGCTGTTTCTCCTGTTATCAAGAGCAATAAAAAACTAATGGTTTATTCTGCGGCAGCACGCTCTGTTGCTTTGGAAAATGAGTATGCCTTTAAAACCTATCTGGATTATCAGCAGGGCTGTGAAACTGTAGCTAAAGAATTAAAAAAAAGAGGTGTTTTGAAAGTTGGCCTTTTGAAAGCAAATGCTGAATATGCAGAGCTTTGTCTAAACGGCATCAAAAATATTTATCCGGATATTGTGGAATATTCTTATAATAGAGGAGATCTTGTTTCATCTCAGGTTTTGGCGATGAAAAATAAGAATATTGAGGTAATATTTAATCCTTCCTATGAGGGGGATTGCGCTAATTCCATTCAAGCGGCAACAACAATTAATTATCCGGTAAAATTTGTTTCTGCAGAAGATACTTTTAGTAAAGATCTTGTTGCCAAATACAAAGACCATCTCAATGGTAGCATGTCTTTTGGACTAAAAAGCTTGCCCCAGGAACTTAAAGATCAAGCAAAGAAACTTCCAGGAGGCGATAAGCTCACAGACTATTACGGTACAGGTTTGGCCATGGCGCATCTGGAGCAAATGTATCAGACGATTAAAAAATGCGGCAATGAGAATATAACTTGTCAGTTAGAAACCCTAAAAAAAGCGGAAAAGGATAATCGTATCGGTTTTAAAGGTTGGCAGAACAAAATTGCTGTGCTGAAAACAGAAATTAAAGAATTTAAAAAAGATGCATTTTATCCCATCAATACTCTTGAGAAATAAGTCGGCAAAAGATAGCTTATCTGGAGTACGGACAAGCTTGCTCTACGTTAAAATAATTTTTATATAATGCCGGATGAATAACCTTAGCTCCTTTGATTTAACGCATTTTTTCTTAGCAATAAGTATCTTGCTTGTTTTTACACGTTTATTCGGAGCGCTGATGGAGAGATTCCACAAGCCGGCCGTAGTTGGTGAGATCCTGGGAGGTGTTATTCTTGGCCCCACCATTTTTGGATCTTTTTTCCCAGAAACGTTTAACCTTTTATTTCCGGTCAATGGCCCTCTTGCCTATTCCTGGCAGGCCTTAATTAATATTTCAGTAATCCTTTTTATTTTTACTTCCGGTTTGGAATTAGAACTCTCGCGGATGCTCAAATATGGAAAAGCAAGTTTAACCGTTGGTTTATTTGGTTTTTGCATTCCTTTTATATTAGGAGTTACTTTTGTTTGGCTAATTCCTAGTGTCTTAGAACTATCCCCTTTAAAACAAAAATTACCTTTGGCTCTTTATCTGGGTGTGATTTTATCTATCTCCGCTTTGCCGGTAATTATCAAAACACTAAGTGATTTAAAAATTCTTAAAACTCCAGTTGCGACAACAACAATTGGAGCTGCTATTTTTGATGATCTCATTGGCTGGATTATTTTTGCCATTGTTTTAACTCTCTCCGGGCAAACTTTAGAAAACAAATTAAATATTTATTCCACTATTATCGTGTTAATAAGTTATATCGTTTTTATGTTATTTATTGGCCGAAAGCTAATTAAAAAAGGTTTATCTCTTATTAAGAATTGGGGCTTTGATGACGTTACCAGTTATTCCGTAATTCTTGCTTTAATTTTTCTTTCCGCGGCAATCACCGAGTGGTTAGGAATTCATGCGATGTTTGGGGCTTTGATTGTCGGCATTATTCTATCGGACACTGATCATTTGGAAAGGAAAACAAGTATTTTTTTAAATAAGTTTATTGCCGCATTTTTCTCACCCATATTTTTTGGTTTTATCGGATTAAGGGCAAATTTTGGTTCTAGCTTTGATCTCAAATTATTTTTAATAATTTTTATTCTTTCTTGTTTAGCAAAAATTGTTGGTGTCACTTTAGGTGCTTTACTTAGCGGTTTTAAAATAGCAGAAGCCTTTGCGATAAGTTTTGCAATGAATGCCCGAGGAGCGATGGGGATTATCATTACAAATCTTGGTTTGCAGGCGGGTTTGATTAATAATCAGCTATTTTCCGCATTTATTCTAATGGCTTTAATTACTTCAATCATCAGTGGACCTTTGATTCAATTTAGTCTTTCCAAGAGGAGAATATAATCTTCCTTTCGTTGACAAACTCCGGCTATTATCCGATAGAACTGGGCATGAATGAACAAGCTGCCAATTCTGTTTGGGGAACTTCGGAAACCAAATATTTCTACGAATTAACTCCGGAGCGTATTTTAGAGGCAGTGGAAACTTTTACGGGCTTGCGTTGTACCGGACGATGTCTTGCACTGAACAGTTTTGAGAACCGAGTCTATGAAGTAGAAATTGATGTCGAAGATGAGAAAAAACTTAAAAGCCCCAGTGAGCGTTTTCGAATTGTAAAATTCTATCGTCCTGGCAGATGGACTGCCGAGCAAATTCTGGAAGAGCATCGATTTTTACTTGATCTTGTGGAATTAGAAATCCCTGTGGTTGCTCCTTTAATTTTTGGCAATAATGAGACTCTCTTAAAAATTCCTGAATGTAATATTTGCTGCGCTGTATTTCCCAAAGTTGGTGGTAGAAGCCCTGATGAGCTTAGTGCAGAGCAATTACCTTTAGTCGGTAGACTTCTTGCCCGAATGCATAATGCCGGTGCGACTAGAAAAGCAGAACAGCGGATTCGACTTACCGCGGAAAATTACGGCCGAGCAAGTTTAAAATTTCTTCAAGACTCTAAAACACTGCCCCGAGATATTGCAGGAACTTATAGCGATTTGGTTAATCGTCTTTGTGATCTTATTGAGCCGATGCTTTTAAATGCTGAAGTGCAGCGTATTCATGGAGATTGTCATTTTGGAAATTTACTGTGGGGAAAAGAAGGTCCATTTTGGGTGGATTTTGATGATATGCTTAATGGCCCTTGTATTCAGGATCTTTGGTTGATTATTCCGGGACGAGATGATTATGCCAAACAACAGCTTTCAATTCTGTTAGAAGCCTATGAGCAGATGAGAAAGTTTGATTATCAAAGTCTGAATTTAATCGAACCGCTACGAGCGCTGCGAATGATTCATTTTAGCGGTTGGATTGCCAAGCGCTGGGAAGATCCGGCTTTTCCTATTGCTTTTGTTGATTTTGGAACGGAGCGTTATTGGGCGGAGCAGATATCTCAATTGCAAGAGCAGTTGCAGTTGATCGAATTATTGTAGGGGCACCCATAAAGGGTGCCCCTACTTCAATCTATCTCTTCCCAAAAACAACTTTGGCAATAAATTATATACGGAGCTTTCTCCGGATAAGTAGAAAGGATACTGGAATTGCATTTTTTACAAGTGCGACGGTAAAGTTGGCGCTCGCTTCTTAGGGCCATGCGCATTATATGGCGACAACTTGGGCAGTGCTCGGGTAAGGGCAGCTCTTTTCTTTGATAAAAAAGCTGTTCTTGGCCAATAATTGCAAATTTTTTCTTACATTCATTACGAGAACAGTTTCTAATTTCAGAATTAAAATCCATTTTTCATCTCCTAAATTATTTCTTGTAATATGGGATCCGTTTCGCTTGTTAAGCGCTGCTTCTCATAGTCAGAAGAAAAAAATATCTCTAAATTGTAAGAACCGTTTTTGATTAATTCTTGACGTAAATGCCTAACAGAATTTTTATAATCTTCTTCGGAAAGAGCTTGATTGAGCAGATGAAATTTTTTATCGGTAAGAAAAGTGCAACCAAAGCAAGATTCCAATTTTTTGGAATAAGCGCAGAATTCTGAGTCTCGAGAGAGATCGGTATGTAAAAGAAAATTACAGTTATAATTTAATGGAGAATGAACGCAATTATAACAAAGCTCATTTTCAAAACAGACTGTATGGTCACAACAAGTTTTATTGCCGTTTGTTTCAATACAATAAAAACATTCTTCCAAGGCATAACCGTCATAACACTGATAACAATCCTTGGCTTCAGTAAGATTATTTCCAATACAATCTTCGGTGCGAAATTGATGAGTGGCTAACACTGGCATTTTTCTTTTTAATTCTTCTAATTTCTGAAGACATTGTTCAGGAGTGATTTTTTTAGAAGCGATTTTATATTCTTCCTTGGAAAGTTGCTGATTAAATAAACAAAATTCTTTTCTGAGTAAACCATAACATCCCAGACAATTATTGCAGCTATAGCAATCAATACAGAAATCACATTCGATGCAATTGGAACAGTTTTGCGAGCGGGAAGTATCGTAACAATAGGCACAATCAATACAATCCACACAAAACTCACAGCCCACACAAAAAGTTAGATCGCTGCAGGACACACATTTTCTGGAATAGCGACTGTAGAGTAAATCTTCAGAATAAAAGGCTCCAAAAGTCCAATAACACTTATTGGATTTCACAGCTGTATCGCTATATTCACAATTCTCGACTTGCACTTGCTTTAAATTATAGCGCGGCTTCTCTAAGAGTAACTTTTGAAAAGAGTTGATAAATTCTTCGGCAGAGACAAGCATTGTATTTCCTAGCGATTGATAAAATGTTTGGCGATGATAATGTCGAAATAGCTTATTGTCAATTTCTGTTTTCTATGATAACTTATTGTAATTATTTAATAACTTGGCTCTCTAAATGTAGAAATTAATTTTACATTTAGAAGAATGTAGAAAGGATATCGACATTTTGTATGGCTCAGAAATCACAGCGAAATCGCCTCCTGGAACAGCTTTCTCTTTTTGGTTGTTCGCAAAAAGAAGCTGCAATTTATTTACATTGTCTGGAAATGGGAGAATCCTCAGTGCAGGATATTTCTCGTCGTCTGGGGATTAATCGAGTTACCGTGCATAGTGCTTGCGAGCAATTATTAAAAAAAGGAATTCTCTCTGAAACAAGACGCGGCAAAGGACGAAGACTTCTGGCGGAGTCCCCTGCTGTGTTTGGTCGACTGCTGCAGCAACAAGAAAATGAATTAAATGTTAAGCGTTCACAATTAGATGAACTAACGACATTATTACAATCGATGCCCACTCGTGGCGGGCCGATGCCTACTGTCAGATTTTTAGAGGGTGTTGATGGATTCAAAAGAATGTTGGAAGAAACTTTATCGGCCAAAGGTGAAGTTTTTGTCTTTACGTATGTCGATCTTTTTTCCAAATTAATTGGTCCTGATTATTTGGAAGATTATTTTAAACGTCGAGCGGCAAAAGGAATTCATACGCGTTTAATTTTCCCTCCCTGCCCTTTTGTTAATCGTGTGGCAAAAAAAGCTAAGCAGTATTTAATTAAAGTGCGATTGTTGCCTCCGGAATTTAAATGGCAAGCCGGTATTTTTTCTTGGAACAATTGTCTTTCTCTTAAATCTTTTACTCAAGGACAGATTACTTGCACGATTGTGGAGAATGAGGACTTAGCTCATTTTTATCAAAATGTTCTCTTTGAATTAGCTTGGAAACAAGCATCCCTTTTTACAGAATTAGAAAAGGAAGACTAGAAATTTTTTCTAATATTATTAGGATCTTAGCTGTTCACAAAAAACACTTCTTGTTAAATTTGATTTTATTTTTAACTTATCGGAATTATTAAATAAAATACCATCCCGGAGCATTGCTCAAAAGTCCAAGAAAAGCTATATATAAAGACCAAATATTGGACAATTTATTATTATTTTCATTATAAACTTTTTGTAATGAAAGCAAATAGTTATCTTAATTTCGAAAAAGAGAGTTAATGGAAGCAAACGTTGAAAAAACTGAACTAGAATCAATCAGTATGAAAGTCTCCGAAAATTACGGAGCAGATAACATTAAAGTCTTAGAAGGTCTGGAGGCGGTAAGAAAGCGTCCCGGAATGTATATCGGGGATACTGTGGAGCGAGGTTATCACCACTTGGTATTTGAAGTAGTGGATAACTCGATTGATGAAGCAATGGCCGGACATTGTGATCGGGTGGAAATTACAATTCATATCAACGGTTCTGTTACTGTAGAAGATAACGGCCGAGGAATTCCTACGGATATTCACCCCACTGAAGGCATCAGTGCAGTAGAAGTTGTTTTAACGAAATTACATGCTGGTGGTAAGTTTGAAAATAAGGCTTACAAAGTTTCGGGCGGACTTCATGGGGTGGGGGTTTCTGTAGTTAATGCGCTTAGTGAAAGATTAAGCATTGAAGTAAAGCGTGAAGGAAAAGTATACTTTCAAGAATATTCCAGAGGGGCAGCGCTTTATCCCCTTAAGGAAATTGGAACGACAACATCTCGAGGAACAAGAGTAACGTTTTTACCGGATAAAGAAATTTTCCCGACGATGGAAGCTTTTAAGTATGATCTTTTAGCTAGTCGTTTTCGTGAGCTTGCTTTCTTAAATGGCGGAATCAGACTGATATTTAAAGATGAGCGAACTGGAAAGTCCCAAGAATTTTATTATGAAGGCGGCATTAAAAGTTTTGTCAGCCATCTCAATAAAACTAAAGAAGTTTTATTTCCAGAACCAATTTACTTTTCTGAATCAAAAGATGGAATTGGTATGGAAGTGGCGATGCAGTATAACGATGGCTATTTAGAATCAGTTCATTCTTTTGCCAACAACATCAATACATTTGAAGGCGGAACACATTTAGCCGGTTTTAAAACAGCATTGACCAGGGCGGTTAATAATTACGCGGTTTCTGCCAACTTAATTAAAAAAGGCACCGAGAATCTTCAAGGAGAAGATATTCGAGAAGGATTGACTGCAATTATTTCTGTTAAAATTCCTGAACCGCAATTTGAGGGACAAACCAAAACCAAATTGGGTAATTCCGAAGTAAAAGGTTTAGTTGAGCAAATGTTGGGAGAAAGACTTTCTAAGTTTTTAGAAGAAAATCCGACAATTGCCAAAAATATTGCCTTAAAAGGCCTTGATGCGCAACGAGCACGGGAAGCGGCAAAAAGAGCCCGAGAATTAGTGCGCAGAAAAGGGGCCTTGGATTCAATGGCTCTTCCGGGCAAACTTGCAGATTGCCAAATTGAAGATCCGGAAGTTTGTGAATTGTTTCTGGTAGAGGGTGATTCTGCCGGTGGTTCTGCCAAGCAGGGCCGAGACAGAACCAATCAAGCGATTCTTCCGCTGAAAGGTAAAATCTTAAACGTAGAAAAGGCGCGCTTTGATAAAATGCTTGCTTTTGAAGAAATCCGGATCATGATTACGGCACTAGGTTGCGGAATAGGTAATGAAGATTTTTCACTAGAAGATCTACGCTACCACAAAGTAATTATTATGACCGATGCCGATGTCGATGGCAGCCATATTCGAACTTTGCTTTTAACTTTTTATTTTAGGCAAATGCCGCAGTTAATCGAAAAGGGACATTTATATATTGCTCAGCCACCGCTTTACAGGATTAAGCGAGGAAAAGCAGAATTTTACCTGCATGATGAAAAATCATTTGAAGCTTTTATTATTAATGGGGGATCTTCCGGTGCTGTTTTGAAAGGTAAAAACGGCAAACTCCAACTGCAAGGACATGAACTGGAAAAATTTCTTAAAGAACTTTCAGATGCTGTAAGGATAATCGAAGTATTTGAAACAGGATATTTTGAAAAACAAATACTAGCCGCTTTTGCTTCTCAGCCTAAATTTTCTAAAGATACCCTTACTAATAAGGCGGAGTTGGAAAAAGTAGTGGCTAAAGTTGATTCTTGGTTAAAAGAAAGAGTCTCCGGAATTGATAAAACTGTTGTGCGCTATGAAGAAGACAAAGAGCATAGTGGTAATTCTGTAATTTTTTCAGTAGTAAAAGATGCAGAAACTTTTTCTTGTGTCATTAATTTTAAACGAGTTACGGCAGAGGATTTTTCTCAATTACAATCAATTCTTAGTAAAGCCGAATCTATTGGTGAACCTCCTTTTGAGGTCTTGGCCGAGGAAGGCAAAAAATCTTTAGATAAAGTTTGTAAAAATCTTTTTGATGTTCGAGAAGTAATTAACGAACGAGGAAAAGCGGGACTGGCGATTACCAGATTTAAAGGTCTTGGTGAAATGAACCCGGAACAACTTTGGGAAACCACACTAGATCCGAAGAAACGAACCTTACTGCAAGTTCGCGTGGAAGATGCCATTGCAGCGGATTCACTTTTTACTCTGCTCATGGGCGATGCCGTTGAACCGAGAAGAGAATTCATTGAAGAAAACGCATTGAAAGTTAGAAATTTGGACATATAGTCTTTTTATATGTCTGGCTTGCCGTCCGAAGCTTTCTTGTCCCCCGGAGCTTTAGTGAAGGGGGAAGCGTAGGATGGAAGGATGATAGGATTTTTTAAGATTAGTTGTAAAAAAAGGCAATAAAAAATGGATAGCACAAACCCAACAAGCATTATCGCAATCAACATTGAAGAAGAAATGCGTAGTTCTTACATGGACTATGCAATGAGTGTAATCATTGGCCGAGCGCTGCCGGATATTCGTGATGGTTTAAAACCCGTTCACCGCCGCATACTTTTTGCGATGTTAAGCGAAGGCTTAACTTCCGGTAAAAAGTTTTCCAAATGTGCCGGTGTGGTGGGAGAAGTTTTGAAAAAATACCATCCTCATGGCGATACTGCCGTTTATGATTCTTTGGTGAGAATGGCGCAGAAATGGAATCTGAGATATCCGTTGATTGAAGGACAGGGGAACTTCGGCTCCGTGGATGGGGATTCTGCGGCAGCCTATCGTTATACAGAATGTCGCATGGAAGCTTTAGCCGAAGCAATTTTGGCGGACATTGATAAAGATACTGTCGATTTCATGCCGAATTTTGATGAATCCACAATGGAGCCGATAGTGCTTCCTTCGCGCATTCCTAATCTTTTAGTTAACGGTGCCGAAGGAATTGCCGTGGGCATGGCTTCAAAAATTCCTCCCCATAATTTAAAGGAAATTGTTGCAGCCACAATCAAAGTCATCGAAAATCCTAAAGTTACTTTGGAAGAATTAATGGAAGTTGTTCCAGGGCCGGATTTTCCAACGGCAGGGATTATTTATGGCGCAGCTCCGATTAGACAAATTTATCAAACAGGACGTGGTTTAATCCAGCTTAGGGCAAAGGTCAGAGTCGAAGCGATTAAAGGAAAAAAAGATGCTGAAGCAATTGTCATTGATGAAATTCCTTATCAAGTAAATAAAGCGAAGCTTGTTGAAAAAATTGCTGAGCTGGTAAATGAAAAGAAGATAGAAGGTATTTCCAAGTTAAGAGATGAATCCGATCGCACAGGAATGAGAGTAGTAGTTGAACTTAAGCGGGATGCGGTTAGCGATGTGGTTTTGAATCAATTATTCAAATTAACACCGCTGCAACGGACTTTTGGCGTGATTATGCTTTCTATCGTCAATGGTCGTCCGATGGTGCTTGGACTAAAGGAAATGTTGGAGTATTTCATCGATCATCGAAGAAATGTCATTGTCCGAAGAACCAGATTTGAATTGGGTAAAGCCAAATCAAGATTGCATATCTTAGAGGGCTTAAGAACAGCCTTGGATAATATCGATCAAATTATCAAGCTGATTAAGGCTTCAGAATCAACAGCAATTGCCAGAGATGAATTGCAAGTTCAGTTTAGTTTAAGTGAAGTTCAAGCGCAGCATATTTTAGATATGCCCTTAAAGCGTTTAACTGGCTTAGAAAGAAAAGCGATTGAAGATGAGTATAACGAGCTTTTAGCGGAAGTAGAAAGACTAAGTAAAATTCTAGCAAGCAAAGTTGAAGTGGACAAGGTTTGTGTCGAAGAGCTCAAAGAAATATCTGAAAAATTCGGAGATGTTCGTAAAACTGTCATTGAAGAAGATGGCGAAGAAATTGATCTAGAAGATATGATTGCCGAAGAAGATATGATTGTTACCATCTCTCATCGGGGCTATGCCAAACGCTGTTCACCTTCAATTTACCGGGCACAACGTCGCGGCGGTAAAGGTGTGATGGGTACAAAAAATGATGAAGAAGATTTTATTACAGAACTTTTTGTCGCCTCAACACATGCTTACTTATTGGTCTTTACTACCTTGGGTAAAATGCATTGGATCAAGGTTCATAATTTACCAGAAGCAAGCAGAACAGCTCGCGGCAGAGCCTTGGTCAATATGATTCAGTTTGAAGAAGGCGAAAAAGTTTCAGCAATTCTTCCAGTAAGGCATTTTGAAGTCGGAAAATCCGTGGTACTTACAACCAAAATGGGCGTAATTAAAAGAGTTGATTTGATGGAGCTATCTAATATTCGAAAAGGCGGGATTAGAGCAGTTTCTCTGGACCAAGGAGATGCTTTAATTGGTGCAAGATTAACAGAAGGCTCAAGAGATTTAATTCTTTCTACAAAAAGCGGCATGGCGATTAGATTTAGAGAAGATGATGTTCGAGTAATGGGTCGAGTGGCAAGAGGAGTAAGAGGAATTACACTGGATTCCGGAGATGAAGTGGTAAATATTGTTACCGTTCCTGAAGCCGGCAAAGATGACAGTGAAAAATATGCTTTATTTACTGTTTGTCAAAATGGTTTTGGTAAGCGCACTGAAGTCGATGAATACCGCGTGCAATCTCGTGGCGGAAAAGGCGTAATTGATATCAAAACCGAAGGGCGCAATGGACCAGTGGTTTCCACTACCCGGGTGACAGATAATGATCACATCATGATTATTACAACTTCTGGAAAAGTTATTCGCATGGCCGTTAAAAATATGAATTTGATTGGCCGCAACACCATGGGTGTTAATTTAATTAACTTGGATGAAGGCGAAAGTGTTGCTGCCGTTGCTAGACTTGCCGATGCTGAAGGGGATGAGGAAATAGTGGAAGAGGAAGTTAAGTAAAGATTGGAGATACCGGAGCGCGGACTTTAGTCCGCTAAAAATAGCTAATTCGAGCGGACTAAAGTCCGCGCTCCGGTAGAGGCTAATTTAAATTTATTATGAGTATTTCTCAATCTTCATTTCTTTCAAACTTTGTCGAACATGCAACAAAAACCACCGCTGCTCCATTTTGCAAATTTATCTCAAAGGGAAAAGTTACAGAATATTCTTACGGGGAGCTTTTAAGTAATAGCATTGCCTACTGCAATCTTTTAAAAAATGCCGGCATTGCTCAAGGTGAGATTGTAATTATTATTCTGGAACACACCCCTGATCTTTATTTTTCCTTTGTCGGTGCGATGCTTGCTGGTTGCATTCCCTCTTTTCTTCCCTTTCAAACCCCTAAACAAGATACAGCTATTTATTGGAAGAGTCAGGTCGAACTTTTTAAGAGAATCAAGGCTAGAGCATTGATTACTTATCAAGCAAATTTAGAACTTCTTGAAAATTATTTGGGCTCTTTAACGGAGATGAAAGTATTTACTCCTTCTGATTTACAAGGTGTAGAAACAAAATCTGAAATTAATAGAGATCAATTACTATCTGGTGATGCCATTGCTTTTCTTCAACATAGTTCAGGTACTACTGGTTATAAAAAAGGAGTGGCGCTTTCTTATCAAGCAGTCACTAAACAGCTAACACAATATTCTAAAGCAATTGATTTTTCCTCAAAGGATAAGATTGCGACTTGGCTGCCGCTTTATCATGACATGGGTCTGATTGCGAGTTTCATTCTTCCTATCTCTTCTGGTGTAGAGATTGTGGCGATGGATCCCTTTGAATGGGTAATGCGTCCAGGAATACTTTTTAATGCAATAGAAAAGTATTCTTGTACCCTTTGTTGGCTCCCCAATTTTGCTTTTCATCATTTGATAAGACTTCTACCGGAAAATAAAAGTTATAATCTTTCTTCAATCAGAGCTTTTATTAATTGCTCCGAACCTTGTAAAGCCGAAACTTTTGCCGCCTTTTTTGAGAGGTTTAAAAAAGATCAATTAAAAAAAGAAGCTCTTGGTGTTTGTTATGCCATGGCCGAAGCTGTCTATGCTGTGACTAGCACTAAGCCTGGAGTTTGTCCTAGAGTTTTGGAAATAGATGTTGAAGATTGTGCCAAGAAAGGAATTATTTCAGAAAAAAAAGAAGCAAAAAGTTTTCAAGCTTGTCTTTCTGCTGGTAAACCGATTGCTGGAATTGCAGTTCAAATAATCGATGATCAAGGAAATATTCTTCCTGAAAAAAATGTGGGAGAAATTGCTTTGCAGGGAGAATTCCTTTTTTCTGCTTATTTTAGAGATCCGGAAACAACAGCAAAAAAGTTTAAAGATGGCTGGTATTGTACGGGAGACCTTGGTTTTTTAGAGCAAGGAGAATTATTTGTGCTTGGTCGCAAGGATGATGTAATTATCAGTCATGGAAAGAAATTTGCAGCTCATGATTTGGAGCAAGTTGTGCACCGGGTTTCCGGTGTAAAACCAGGACGGGTAATTGCTCTATCATTCTTTGAGGAAAATGTAGGATCCGATGAAATTGTGATCATTGCCGAAAGAGATCCTGATTCTAAAGTTCTGGCTGAAGAAACAATTAAGAGCATTAAAAAAACAGTATTTGATGAATTCGGAATTTCTATCTGGGAAGCTCGAACTGAGGAAGTTGGTTGGATTATTAAGACAACAAGCGGCAAGCTCTGTCGAAGAGAAAATTTAGAAAAATTAAAATCTCAAAGATTACAAGCTGAAACTATTTCATAAAATAAGCGAATATACCTAAGTAATAAGATTAAAAATAGGTCTTTTTCAGGCAAGATCTATATTGAAACAGTATCCTTAAAGATACTGTTTAGTATGCTATAATTAAATGACAAAAATTAGAAGAGGAAATTATATTTTCATTAAAAGAAAATCAGCATCAGAGAAATTTCCAGAACATTAAAAACCTCCCCAGCGCAAGTCTATCGACTTCTTGATCAAACTTTTTATGGAAAAACAATAGATCAAATGTTAAGGCTTTTAGATCTTTTTGATTGTTCAATTGATATTACATTTCACAAAAAGGCGGCCTTAATTATTCTTTAATATCCAAAGTTTTGCCCAGACTCTCTAAGATCATCTCCCACCCCTTTTTTGTGAGTTCTTCGTAGTCTAACCAGACACCGCTATGAGTCAATATCAGCTCACAGCCAGCACCTTTTTTAATAAAATCCAAAGCCACTTCCGTGCTTTCTGTATCCTTTTGATATTTAGGCACATAAAAAGTAAAAACTATTTGCCGAGGCTTGGATATTTCAAGATATGTTCCCTGGTGTTCAATATCTTCGCCATCTCTTCTATCAACGAATAGAAATTCTCCCTCTACTCGAGGATCAATTTCTGCTTTGACCATTTGTCCAGTAGGAGTGGCGAAGAAGAATTTTCGTGCTTTTTCCGGGTCGAGCCAAGCATCAAACACTTTCTCGGGTGATGCTTCAAAATATTTTTTAACTATAACAGTAGCTGTTGGCTTTACCATTACTACACCTCTTTTTAAATTTGCTTAAAACAATGGGGCCAAACCATTTGGCAAGTATATTTTTGACTTCATTAAGTCAATTTATAATTATAAAAGAGAACATACTTTTATAACAACCTAGAATTACAGAGATTTTTTAGTATTATTAATCAGTCGATTGACTTAATTTGTGGTTTGCAATATTAAGTCAATCGTATGACTAAATCAGAAGAAATTTCTCTAGACACAAAAAGCTCTCTACTGAGCACCGCAGAAAAACTATTTACCAAAAAAGGGTACTCCTCGGTTAGTACCAGAGAGATTGCAGAAGATGCAGGAGTGAATCTTGCGGCGATTCAATATCACTTTGGATCCAAGTCAAAGCTTTTCATGGAAACAGTAAATCAGATGATGCAGAGCAGTCCCTGTGCCAACTCACTTTCGGAGATCAATTTCACTGCCGAGAACAGAGAAGAAGCTGTTAAAAAACTAGGAATTGTTATTCGCATTTTTCTTAATTATTTTCTTAAACCTTCGGAAAAGAATGCCTGCCGTTTGGTAATCAGAGAAATTCTTTCAGAAACAACGGAAGATCCGGAATTAACAGAAACTCTAGTTACGACATTTACCGAAAAATTTAGTAAACCTTTGGAAGATTCACTTTGCTTGTTACTTTGTAAAATAAATAAAGACTTTAGTGAAATGCAAACTCGCGAACATGCCAGAAGCATTTTGGGCCAATGTGTTTTTTATGCTTCCCATCATCCATTTTTAAAAAAAATTGATCGAAAAGATTTTTCCAAAAGCCCTCATTTAGAAAATACCACAGAACACGTAATTCGCTTTTCTTTAAGAGCCCTGGGATGTGAAGAGAAGTTGATCAATAAAACCATAACGGAAACTTTTAAAAATGATCTCTAGAACACAATTAAAGTTAATAATCCCCTTTTTTTTCTTCTCCTGCGCGGTGGGACCTGATTTTGTTCCTCCCCAGACTGAAGTAGCCAAAGATTGGCAAGGTAATCCTCAAGCAGAGAATGCTTTAGTTAAGAAAGACAGTAAAATCGATCTAGAATGGTGGAAGAGTTTTAATGATCCTCTTTTAGTGGAACTAATTGAACAGTCTGTCGGGGAAAACCTGGATATAAAAACGGCACTTTTGCAGATTAAAGAATCAAGAGCTGTAAGAGACCATGTGCGTGCTGATCTTTTTCCTTCAATTGAAATTAACTCCGAATATAAAAGAGACAGACAAAGTGAAAATAATGATTTTTCCTTTGATAAATCTTTTTCGGGAAGGGATGCCTATCAAGTGGGATTTGATACCTCTTGGGAAATGGATATTTTTGGTAAAATTAGAAGGGACATCGAAGCGGCAAAAGCCGATCTTGGCGCTCAGGAAGATGCGGCAAAAAATATTTATTTGATTACATTTGCAGAAATCGCCAGAAATTACTTGGAACTTCGAACTTTTCAAAAAGAAAAAAATATTATTCAAGAAAATATTGCTTTACAGGAAAAATCTTTAGAATTGGTCGAAAATAAATTTAAGTATGGAGTGATTTCTAAACTGGATTTATTAAGAGAACAATCTTTGGTTAATTCCACCCGGGCAAAATTACCGGAAGTTGAAACTAAAATCTCTACTAAAATTCATGCGCTCTCGATCTTATTGGGGAAAGAACCAAATGTTTTAGCGGAAAAATTAAATCAAATAAAAGAAATTCCAGCACTTCCTACAGTTGTTCAGGTTGGAGTGCCTTCGGAAATACTAAGAAGAAGACCGGATATCAGGCAAGCAGAAAAAGAAATTGCTGCTGCTACTGCCAGAATTGGCGTAGCTACTGCTGATTTATTTCCCAGATTTACGCTCAATGGGTACTATGATTTATCTTCGCGTAATTTTTCTAAGTTATTTAATGGCACTAGCGGCAATTGGTCAGTTGGTCCTGAAATATCTTGGTATATTCTTTCTGCAAAAAGCATTAATGCTAATATTCGTATCCAAGAAGCCAAAGAACAGCAATCCCTTGTTCAATATCAAAAAACTGTGCTCAATGCCTTAAAGGAAGTTGAAGATAATATTGTTAGTTTAGAGAATGAACGTTTACGTTATCAAAAACTCCAGGAAAGTTATCAAGCAAGTTCCGAATCTGTTGTTCTTGCCAAACAAATGTATGAGCAAGGAACAATTGATTTTATTCGCCTCTTAGAAACCGAAACATCTTTGCTTGCGGCACAAGATTCTCTTGTGCAAAGCGAAGGAGCATTAGTGATCAACCTACTCTCTTTGTATAAATCCTTAGGCGGTGGTTGGGAAACATTTATAAAAAGCTGAAATAAAAAATTATGAAAAAACAAATAATAAGAACGTTTTTTGGTTTTCTTGTCGTAGTAGCAATATTTGGATTTATTAAATATTTGCAAATCTCTAAAGCAATTGCCCAGGGGATGTCCCATAAACCTCCACCTGATGCCATCACCACTATTATTATTAAAGAACAAAGCTGGCAAAAAACCTTAACTGCTGTAGGAACTCTTATTCCAGAGCAAGGAATTGTAATTAAAGTAGAAGAGCCGGGCAGAGTGGCAAAAATAGCTTTTGAATCTGGGCAGAAAATCGAGAAAGGAGAAGTTATTTTGGCCTTGGATACTGCCGTGGAAGAAGCAAATCTTAGTCATGCGGAAGCGATGGAAAAAAGAACCAAGCTCGCACTTGATCGAGCCCTTAAACTTTTTGAAACAAAATCTGTGTCTAAAGATGAGTTAGATAATTGGCAAGCACAAAACTCGCAGGCTTTGGCTGATATCCGTCTTAATCGGGCAATGATTGAGAGAAAAGTCTTTAAGGCGCCTTTCTCCGGAAGATTAGGAATTAGGAAAGTTAATTTAGGAGAATATCTTGCTCCCGGCATGGAAATTGTTTCTTTGCAATCTTACGATAAGCTTTATATTAATTTTTCATTTCCTCAACAAGAAGTCTCCCAGATAAATGTTGGGCAAACTGTTAATTTTTCTGTAGATGCTTATCCGAATAAAGTATTTGAAGGAAAAGTTACTTCGGTTAATCCGGAAGTAAACGAAACAAGCAGGAATTTTCTAGTCCAAGCAACAATAGAAAATAAAGCTGAAGAACTAAGGCCGGGAATGTTTGCCCAAGTTTCAGTGAATGTTGGAGAACCCTTCGCCGTGATTGCCATTCCGATAACTAGCATTAATTATGCACCTTATGGTGATTCAGTCTATGTGATCGAAAAAATGAATGACCCTCAGGGTAATGAAATCACCGGAGCAAAGCCGCAATCTGTGGAATTGGGAGAGAAAAAAGGAGATCTTGTAAGAATATTAAAAGGTTTAACTGCCGGACAAGAAGTTGCAACATCAGGGGTTTTTAAACTCCATCCAGGGTCTGCTGTATTTATTAATAACAGTTTATCCCCCGGACAAAGCGAGAAACCTCATCCTCAAGATACTTAATATTTATTTTGGAGTAATTTGTGAAACTTACCGATCTCTTTATCAAACGACCTGTTCTTGCAATATGCATTAACATCTTGATTTTTGTTGCTGGTTACAAATCATTACAAAGTCTAAATGTCAGACAATATCCCAAAAGTGATATTGCCATAGTGACCATTAAAACAGCATATGTCGGAGCCGATGCGGACTTAGTGAGAGGATTTATTACCACGCCACTGGAGCGAGTTATCGCCAGTGCTGATGGGATTGATTATTTGGAATCACAAAGCCAACAAAGCTTAAGTCAAATTACTGCTCACTTAAAACTAAACTACAATACCAATGATGCTTTAACTCAAATTCAAGCTAAAGTTGCACAAGTAAGAAATGATTTACCTCCGGAAGCAGAAGCGCCAATCATCAATGTGGAAAATAGCGATAATCGGATTGCTTCGATGTATTTAAGTTTTTACTCTAACGATATTCCACAAAACAAAATAACTGATTATCTAACCCGAGTCGTTCAGCCTAAATTATCTTCAGTTGCTGGTGTGCAAAAAGCAGATATTCTGGGAGCAAGAACTTTTGCGATGAGAGTTTGGCTTAAACCCGAAAAAATGGCTTCTTATAATATCAGTCCATCGCAAGTAAAAGATGTTCTGGCAGCAAATAATTTTCTTTCTGCAGTAGGTTCTACTAAAGGCTCAATGATCACTGTAAATCTGGTAGCCAATACCGATCTTAAATCTCAAGAAGATTTTAATAATATTGTTGTAAAAAAAGATGCTGATTCTTTTGTTCGTTTAAGTGATATTGCCGATGTTGTTTTGGGTGCTGAAAGTTATGACGAAGAGGTTCGTTTTGACGGAGAAGCAGCAACCTTTATGGGTATCTGGGTACTTCCTAATGCCAATTCTCTGGATGTAATTTCAGCAGTAAGAGAGCTTGTTCCTGATATAGAAAAAAATCTTCCGCCAGGAATGAAAGTAGGAATCCCTTATGATGCAACTCAATATATTCGAAATGCGATACACGATGTAATTAAGACTTTAGTGGAAACTATCTGCATAGTAATTTTGGTAATCTTTCTTTTCTTAGGTTCGATTCGTTCTGTTTTAGTTCCTGTAGTCGCTATTCCTTTATCCTTAGTGGGTGCAACCACGATAATGATGGCCTTTGGCTTTACTCTTAATTTATTAACTTTGTTAGCGATTGTTCTTGCCGTGGGATTGGTAGTTGATGATGCCATTGTAATGCTGGAGAATATTGAGCGCCATGTTAATGAAGGAATGAAGCCCAAAGAGGCAGCTATTGTTGCTGCAAGAGAATTAGTTGGTCCAACAATCGCCATGACAATTACTCTTGCTGCGGTTTATGCTCCAATTGGAATTCAAGGTGGCTTAACCGGTGCTCTATTTAAAGAATTTGCCCTGACTTTATCCGGTGCTGTGATTATTTCCGGTATAGTTGCTTTAACACTATCTCCGATGATGTCTTCGAAATTGTTAAAATCGCATCAGGAATCTTCCAGGTTTAAAACTATGGTTGAAAATTTTCTAGATGGACTAAGAGCAAGATATTTAAAACTTCTAAAGATTTCTCTAAACTACAGGCCAGCAATCATTACTGCGGCCTTAATGCTAGTTTTATGTTTGCCGATTTTATATATGTTTTCCAAAAAAGAACTGGCCCCCAGAGAAGATCAGGGAATAATTTTTGGAATTGTGCAATCTGCACCTAATTCTTCCATTGATCAGAATATTCTTTATACCAATGAAATGACCAAAGTTTATAAAAGCTTTCCCGAATATCAGCACACCTTTCAATTAACGATGCCTAATTCTGGTTTTTCCGGAATGCTAACTACTCCCTGGAATCAGCGATCCCGAACTACCCAACAAATGGAAGGAGAAATGTGGGGTAAAATGTCTGTGATCCCTGGAATCAGAGCAATTGTTACTACTCCCCCACCACTACCCGGAGGTAGTGATTTTCCGATTGAATTTATTATTTCCTCAACGTTAGAACCAGAGAGAATCTATGATTACGCCAATCAATTAGTAATGAAAGCTTTTCAAAGCGGAAAGTTTATGTTTGCTGATACTGATTTGAAATATGATCTGCCACAAAGTGAGATTACTCTGGATCGAGATAAAGTTTCATCGCTTGGTTTGTCGATGCGCACAGTGGGTGAAGATATTTCTACTTTAACCGGTGGAAATTATGTCAACCGTTTTAATATTCAAGGCCGAAGTTATAAAGTCATTCCTCAAGCTAAACGAATTGATCGCTTAAATCCTGAACAGCTAGAAAATTTTTATATTACAGGACCTAATGACAAATTAATTCCTCTTTCTACAGTTGCCAAGATTAGTAATAGAATCCAGCCTCGATCTTTAAACAGGTTTCAACAATTAAATTCAGCTAAAATAACAGGCGTAATCAATCCCGGGGTGAATATCGATCAAGGTCTTAAGGTATTAGAAGAAGAAGCACATAAAATTCTTCCAAAAGATTTTAATATTGAGTACGCTGGTGAATCCAGGCAATTAAGAAAAGAGCAAAATGCTTTTGCTGCTACTTTGTTTTTTGCAGTAATCCTAATTTTTCTAGTTATTGCCTCGCAGTTTGAAAGTTTTAGAGACCCCTTAATTATTCTTGCCGGTTCTGTTCCTCTGGCCCTGGCCGGTGCTTTGATTTTTGTATTTTTCAATGCCACCTCCTTAAACATTTATTCTCAAGTTGGTTTGGTGACACTAGTTGGGCTAATTGCCAAAAACGGTATTTTGATTGTGGAGTTTGCCAACAAACAACAAGAAAAAGGATTAACCAAACTAGAAGCAATAGTGGAAGCATGTGGAGTTAGACTTAGACCAGTGCTGATGACATCGGTGGCAACAGTTGTCGGTCATTTTCCGTTAATCTTAGCAACAGGAGCCGGCGCCGGTTCCAGAAATAGTATCGGTGCGGTCTTAGTTAGCGGCATGATTATCGGAACATTCTTTACACTGTTTGTTTTGCCGACTATTTATTCTTTGGTTGCCGCTGATCATAAAAAAGATGTTACCAAGCAAGATGAAGATTTAAAGCATTTTTCTGGTAATGGACAAGTTGTGAATATTTCTTCTTGATACTTTTTAAAACCCAATCCTCCTTTTCTTAGGAGACACTGGCTTTTGTAATTCTTCAATAATCTGAATTATCGCCTTAGCATGCTCATCTGTTCTTGCTTCAATAGACTTAAGTCTTTTAGCTAAAGCTTCATTAGAAAGTAGAAGCTCTCGAAGTTTGATAAAAGAGCGTATAATTTGAACACTGACAATTACGGCTCTTTCACTTTTAAGAACAGCAGAAAGCATTGCCACACCTTGTTCAGTAAAGGCATAAGGTCTATCTCTCCTACCGCCATATTGTTTTCCCATCCCCAATCTTTTTTCCAATTCCCGAACTTCTTCAATAGATAATTGAAACATAAAGTCATCTGGAAAACGCTCTAGATTTCTCGAAACAGCCTTATTTAAATCTCTGGTACCAACTTGATAAAAATGTGCAAGATCACTATCGATCATTACTTTTAATCCTCTAATTAAATAAATCTTCTGTTGTATTATCTGAGAAGAAAGCAATTCTATTTTCAATTAGCACATTACAAAAATAACTATTATACCAGGCACTTACAAACTTGATGTTCCAATTTGGAACATCAAGTTTGTAAGTGCCTGGTATTCTTAATAGAAACTCATTAGGAAAAACTGCAATAATTTAAATAGGTTACAAACTTGAAGTTCCAATTTGGAACTCAACTTTGCAAAATCTCTAAGATTATTATTTTTTCTTGCTGATTATAAATTAGCAATTATTATATTCGCTAAAGCTGAATAAAAGGTACTTCAGAAAAATTATTTTTTAATCACAAGCTGATCCAAAACAATCCTCGCAATATACAGGCTGACAATGGTTCGGAGAATAGGCAGTAGTGATATTTTCAGCACAGTGATCACATTGTCGCATAAATATTTGTCTAGTGGTGCGACTATTTTGACGTAGCTGATGGCGACAAAAAAAGCAGCTTGCCGGTAGTGCTAGTCCATTGAGTTTGTGCCATTCTAATTCTAATTGTTGAAGTCGATATCCACGACTACAAACATCACAACGTAAAGTTGCTTTGATCAAACTTTCCTCTGCTTGTTCTAGGTTATCTGGCAATTCAACTTTATCACTTACCAGAGTAATGTCCTTGTCATCTTCCCAGGAAAAACCCAGAGAACGTGCTTCTTTAGCTGAAAGCGGATAATGAACCTGTGCTTGCGTAAGATTATACGGAAAGTCTGAAAGCGATGGGGGAAAGAATTCACCCCATTCACCAGTATGCTTCATGTGATTTATGAGCTTCGGGACTAACAGAAGATAATCACTCTCTGAATACTGTTTATTCAGAATACAATACTGATTATGCTTTAGGCTAATGCAACCAAATAAGTGCGCACAATCATATACGCAATCCATGCAGTAGGCTAAGTTATGCACTCCAAAACTGCAGGCGAAACAACAGCGAATTTGATATGCCTTAGGCCCGCTATTTGCAGTTTCGATAATTAATTCTCCACCACCGCATTCATCACAATCAAGAAATCCTTTCATGCTGGCAAATGCCTGGGCAGCATACATGCCTTCCCATAAATGGTGAGAATCAAAACATTTAATTGCATCCTTACATTCTATTAGATAATTACCACTTACATTTTCATTGCGCACGCCTAGTAGATATCGCTCTGGAAATGATTTTCGAAAGACTTCAAATAGTTTACGGTATTTCTGCACACCACTCCGATTTTGCAACTCTTGAACTAATTTCTTGTAAACACTGGGTGTGCAAGGTTTATTTTGAAAATAATATTCCTTATTGCGCAAATTGCAGCACAAAAAACAATTTTTACAACCGATACAGTTTCGAAGAAAATAAGAATCAGAACAATTTTCACATTGAGAAATGAAAGCACTATTGTAGCAACGGATACAATCTATTGCTTCGTAACATAACTCCGAATCTTGAACTCGCAAACAGTCCAGAGAAGATTTTGAATTATCTAATCCATATGAGTAAAGACAGTCATGGTCATGATTCGAGTTAAACACCAGATAACAATTCTTTAACGCTCCTGTAAAATTAGTATAGGCAGAATTTTCAGAGTTGATATAATCTGTGTGCAGTGCAACATGCGGAACAACATTTTTAAGTTCTTTTAATTGCTCAAAAAATGGCCTGGAAAAATCAATCTTCCGACCATACTCTCGCCCGTCAAATTTATCGCTATGCCAATATTCTGAATTAAAAACAGGATGTCGTACCTCATTTGAAAAATGACTAATGATTGACTTTCCAGTGGCATCACAATTACGTTTTACTAAATGTAATTGATTAAGATGAAGAAGCCGTCTCTGAGAACGGCAGCGAGGACATTTTTTTGGATCAGGCATGCCAGATTTCTCGCGAAATTCATGTTCCCAATGTGTTATTGCAAATACTTGAGAACAGTCACTGCAATTTTGTTGAGATATTATGTGACCAATCAAACCTGAACTATTATTATTTGCATCTATGACCATGAATATATAATATATCAAGCACGAGTTTAAGGAAATATTCTACTCCAAAGAAAATTGTAGTGCCCAAGCATGATTTTTTTGATCAACTAATTCCAAATCTTGAAATTGCCCCATTTCCGACAAGTTCTTTAAATGAGTTCCGCCGCAGGGATTGGCATCGAGCTCTTCAATGATGATCATTCTGACTTTACCTTTGATTTGGATATCGGGGTCTCCAGGGCGAAAAATTGTTTTGAATTTTTCTTTAGCCAGATCAATGCTATTGATACTTTCTGCCCAGATTTTTCTTTGATTTTTGCTATGGTCTAGCACCATACTTTTTGCATCTTCGATTACCGCTTGGTCCATTTTAAAAGTTGTCAGGAAATGCATTTCGCAACTGGAGAGGTCTTCCTTAATTTGCATCCCTTTAGAAACATAATCAGGAGTGATTTTATTGAGCGCACCGGCTAGAGCATGTTGAGCACTGTGTAGTCTCATTATTTTTTTACGGCGCTCAAAATCAAGCTTGCAAAGAACTTCTACGGATTTCCTGAGAGTTATGATCGGATCTATTTTAATTCGAATATCGCCTTTATGTTTTACCAGTTCTAAAACTTCCCTTTCTTCGTTTTCAAAAATAACTTTACCGTAATCTCGGGGTTGGCCGCCGCCTTGGGTAAATAAACTATCGCGAAAGCTGAGCAATTGTTTGCCTTCGTGTTCTTCAATAAAATCAAGGATTGTTTTTATTTCGTTACAATAGGAGTCAGTTCTAAAAATTGGGTTCATTATTATCCATAATAAATGTAGGGGCACCCATAAAGGGTGCCCCTACCGGTAAAATTTTGTATTACTATAGTCATGACATTGGTAACAAGTAGGAAACCAACGCATACTACCTTTGTTGATCAGGATTGTAGAAACATTTCTTATTTCATTGGGAAATTTATTACGAAGCTCTTCAATAAATTTGTTGTAAGTAAAATAGGTAGGAGTTTGTAATTCTATTTCATTTCTACATTCTCCAATTTGCTGAATGTATTCTGTGACATCAGGGTGCTTGTTGCAAAATGAAAATAATTCTTTTTCTTTTTTGACATCAAAACTATTGAGGTACAACTGACATTTAAAGAAAGTTCGATTAATTTTTTCTAAATCTATTTCAGTTCTGTATCCGACAATTATTTTTTCTGACTCCAGCTTTTCTAAACGATAATTGATTAAGGCTGGACTACTAGCACATACTTTTGCTAAATCACTAAGACTGATTCGAGCGTTTTGTGAAAGCTCTAAAAGAATATTAAAATCTGTTTGATCCAAAATAGATTTCTGAGGAATTTCTCCGACATGTAAATAATGAGTTCCAGCAGAATGAAAATACTTTTTTCTAAAAATCCAAAAATTAACAACAGTTAAAACACTAGTGTTAATGATAATATCAGATACCGGACCAAGGATTCTCCCCTGCTCTTCGTAAAACTCAACAGGTGATTCTGCCGCAATGGAAACAATTAAATCCCAAGCTCCGTCACATTCCACCACCCAAAATACCTTTTTTTCCTTAGCAAGTGTTGCAATAAATTTTCTTCTTCTACTTTCTTCCCCGCCAAAGCGAATATAAGTTTTATAAAGTGTGAGTCCCAATTTAGAAAGATTGACAATTGTTTTATAACCGGAAATCACCCCCAATTCTTCTAAACGTTTAATCCGATATTCTACTCGATCTCTTCCTTGTTTAAGAGTCCTGGCTAATTCTGAAAAGGAAGCACGAGCATTGTGATCTAAGGAGTAAAGAATTTTCTGATCGAGATTATCCAGGTTAATATCATTTTCGGAATTTTTCTGCATATTTTGCCAAAAAAGTAAGAAATACACTTTTAATTTATCTTATATAGGCAAAATATCAAGTGTTATTTACAATATATTAAATTAGCTTCAATCTCTTCTTTTATTGAGGAAAGACTTTGAAAACTAATTTTGCTTATCCGGCGGCTTTTATTTGTTACATTCTTTGGGGAATCTCCCCTGTTTACTGGAAACAACTTCAAGAGATTAATCCTCTGGAAGTTCTTTGTTATCGAATTATTTATTCCTTTGTCTTCTTATTTCTTTATTTATTATTTTTTAAACGAAAGAGAATATTAAACTTTAGCCTATTGGAACTTAAGTCCTCTTTTTTGCCTGCCCTGGCAGTTTCTCTTAATTGGGGTATTTATATTTGGGGTATTAACAATGGTCATTTAGTGGCTTCCAGTATTGGTTATTTTATTTCTCCGATTATCGGCATCTTAATTGCGGCTAGCTACTTCCAAGAAAAGTTATTTTTTACCGATAAAATTGCTCTTTGCTTTGTAATATCGGCGGCAGCAATTCTTTCTCTATCTTATCTTAATGATATCTCCTTGGCATTAGGGCTTGCTATCAGTATTAATATCTATGCTGTTTTTAAGAAAAATATCAAACTATGTCCCATTGATAGTATTTTTTTAGAAAGTGAGATTATGCTCATTCCCGCTATAGTTTGTTTGTTGTTTTTAAAAAATTTTCATTTTTCTGTAAATACAGAACACAGTCAGTTATTTTATATTATCGGATCGGGCCCAGTAACAATGATTCCTCTTTTATTCTTCTCTTATGCCGTTAGTAAAATTCCTTTGACCAATATCAGCATGATTCAATTTACAAATCCCAGCATAGTTTTCCTTTTAGGGTATTTTGTTTACGATGAACCAATTCCCTTGATAAAATTTATTGCCATATTTCTTGTTTGGTTGGGGATTGTTATTTTTGTTCTTGGTAAATCGCTAAAACTGAAAGTTTGCTCAGCAACGTAATCTGTGCTTAAAATAATGCCGCACACATAAACTTAGCAATTAAAACCGAGAATTTTTCATGACTAAAATTACTGTCTTAGGTTCTGGGAGTTGGGGAACTGCTCTTTGTAATCATTTAGCGAAAAAATCCTATCCGCTTACTCTCTGGGGAAGAGACGAAAAAGTTTTAAATGAAATAGTGAATCAGCGCAAAAATTCAAAATATTTCCCCGAAATTACATTGGTTGCGGGGATTAATGTAAGTACCAATTTAGAAATTGCGGTGAAAGATGCCGATCTAATAGTCTTTGTTTTACCTTCTTTTGCAGTGAGAGAAGTTAGCGCTAAAATAAAAGGAAAAATTAAAAAAGGTGCATTAATTGTCAATACAGCAAAAGGTTTAGAAAAAACATCTCTTAAAACATTGTCTAAGGTTTTAAAAGAAGAATTAGGTAGTGATCAGAAAATTTCTGTTTTATCAGGACCAAGCTTTGCTCAAGAAGTTTTATTGGGGTTGCCTACCGCGGTGACTGTAGCTGCCAGTGATATTGAAATAGCTAAGCAAGTAGCTAGCATTTTTCATTCAGAAAGTTTTAGAGTGTATTCTTCCAAAGATATAACCGGCGTTGAGTTTAGTGGAGTGATAAAAAATGTTTTGGCCATTGCCTCAGGAGTGATTGAGGGCATGGGGATGGGAACAAATTCCCGAGCAGCCTTAATTACCAGGGGGCTGGTGGAGATGAGGAGATTGGTTGTGGCACTGGGTGGTGAGCAAGAAACTGTAATTGGCTTAAGTGGGTTAGGAGATTTGTTACTGACAGCCACAGGAGAATTAAGCAGAAATTATCAAGTGGGATTGAGATTAGGTCGTGGTGAAAAATTAGAGGATATTCTGAAAAATATTGGACAAGTTGCCGAAGGGGTTTTTGTTGCCCCAATTATTAAAGAATTGGCAGCTAAGAATAAAGTGGAAATGCCGATTGTCGAACAAGTTTGCGCGATTCTTGATGGAACATCTTCTGTCAAAGATGCGGTGAAGAATCTTCTTAATCGTAGTCCCAAAATAGAGATGTAAGGCTTGTATGGGGGCAGGTTTTATACCTGCCCGTTTTATCTAGATATTACGGGCACCCATAAAGGGTGCCCCTACATTTGAAAAATTTTATGTAGATTAGAATTAAGATTTTTTGTTTGCCAGTTCTTGCATTAACTGAGTTTGAATTTCCTGAATTTCTAACAATCTTTGCCATTGGTGAGTCATCAACTGATCCATCTTCAGATTTAAATGCCTGATTTCTAATTCAGCTTTGAGATTAACTTTATAATCATGTTCCGAACGCAATCGATCTTTTGCTTCTTGGCGATTTTGACTCATCATAATTACCGGAGCTTGCAAAGCGGCAAGGCAGGAGAGAATAAGATTAAGTAATATAAAAGGATAAGGATCAAAATTTTTATCTCCAATAAGAACATTATAAAGAATCCAGACTGCGAGAAGCGTAAAGAAGCTCAAGATAAAGCTCCAACTTCCCCCGAATTCAGCAATTTTATCAGCTAGTCTTTGTCCGAAAGTTGTTTGTTCACTAAATTCTGAATTTAAATTTTGGGAAATAAGCTCTTGTTCTTTCAGGCTATTGATTACTTGAACTTCTAGATCTGTAAGCTCACCTTTTTCTTCTTCAATTGTTTGTTTGATGTACTCACCGCGAAAGTGATTTAAGCATTTAAAACACAGTGGATTATTCTGATCCCAATTGGGATGTTCTTTTTTAATTAAATTATTAATTGCCTCACTATGCATAGTTCCACGAGAAGCCTCTTTGTAATGCATTTCTTTGTTGCAGATAGAACAGGAAATATTAGGAATATTATTTTTTGTCATTTGCTGATTACTCCTTTAAGGCTACCGGAAATTAAACTGGCAATGTTGGTAATAACCTGTGGTAAGGCCAAAGTGCTGGGAGATGCTAAATATTTTGGTTCCCAAATAGGATGAAATTTTTCTTTGAAGTGCCTTAAACCTTCAAAGTTATAAAAATTATTTCCTTGAGAATATAAGTATGTGCAGAGCTTGTTCCAAACCGGAGCGGTTCTTCGTGACTCAAATCCCGATAGCGGGGCCATCCCTAAATTAAAACGATGATAGCCTTCCTTTTTCCCCCAGAGCATTAAATTTAAAAAAAGATATTCCATTAATCCATTGGGAGGATTTTTAACATAACGCATTAAATCAACCGAAAGCTCTTCTTTAATATCAGACGTCCAGACATTGGAAAAAGCCATTATTTCATTATTTTTCCTTACTGTAGCAAGAGGAAAAAAGGATAAATAGTTTTCATCAAAATACCCTACAGAAAACCCTTTTTCTTTTGATTTTTTCGTTTCTAACCATTGGTTGGAAACTTCTTTTAGTCTGGGTAAATATTGAGGTAATGCTGAGGCCGGTTCAATAGAAAAAGTATAACCATCTTTTTCAAATCTATTTAATACTTGTCTAAATCCTTTTCCCTGTGCCCCGTCAATAGTGAAGGTATGAAGTAAAACAATGGCTTGTTCTCCTAATTTATGAAATCTTAATCCAATATCAAGATAGATAGGAAAATATTTCGTTGAAATTTCATAGAAAGCGCAAAAGCCACTGTAGGTGTCGCAAAGTTCTCTAAATTGCCAAACTAATTCTTCCACATCTTCTTCTCGACCTACGGGATCTCCCATCGAGACCCAGCTATTGCCTGTGATCCGATACATAATAAAAGAAAGGCTATTTTCCAATTGAAAGAATAATTTATCGCCTACTAAAGCCAAATTGGATTCACTGGATAAGGAATTACGCACTACGGGTAATATTTTTTCTAAGTCATTTTTTGAAGGGAGTTTGCCAGCAAATCTTTTTGTCCGAAGTAAAAATACTCTTAATGCCAGAATTAGAATAATTAAAGAGGCAATGACGGAACTTCTTAAAAATCTGGGTGCATCAGACTCAAAGGCAAACTCCCACCAGAGTTTATGAGCATAGTCGATATGTTTGTAGGAAAATAAACCTAGCCAAATACTAATTCCGATAACAATCGCAATGGAAATAAAATGCGTCAGACTTAAAGATGAAAATAAAGATCCTTTTCGATAAAAGTATTGTTTGCTTACAAGCACAGCCACAAAAATTATACTTAAAAAAATCGCTTCTTCATAATCAAAACCTTTGGCTAAAGAAGTAAAAATACCAATTCCTAAAAGCACGCAACTGATTCGATAAGCACTATCTAATCTTCTGCGGATTGCCCCGGACATGATTAATAGAAAAACTCCGGTAACACTGTTGGCAAAGTGAGAACTTTCCAAGATGGAAAGAGGAATAATATCGGCAATCCATTGCAGTCGATATTGTAATGTGGGTGTTGCCCCGGAAAAAAGCAGCACAATACCTGCTAAAAATACTGCAAAAGAAAGACAGGGAGGAACAACTGTAGCAACAATATTTTTTGTTGAAAGTAAAACTTGCTCAAACTTTAAGGAATCAATTATTCTTTTCCTAATTTCATAAGCTGTATAGAGAATCAAAGCAAGAATGAAAGGGATAAAATAATAGATAAATCTAAATACTATTAGGGAAGCAAGAATTCCGGAACGACTTTCTCCTTGACCAAGAATTTTAAGAATAATAGTTTCAAATACGCCCAGTCCGCCTGGAATATGCGTAATGACGGCGATAATTTGGCCGATTAAAAAACTGGAAAGTGAATGGAAAAAACTGATGTTTTGTATTGTTGGTAAAAGATAATATAAAGTTGTAGCTGCCAATAGCCAATCTAAACTGGCGGCAGATAGTGCAAATACTGCCAAAGAAAAGTTAGGTAAAATCTTAAGAAGAGGAAACCTTTTAGAGAGAATTTTTTTATTTGCCGATAAAAACAAATAAGTAATTATCGGAAAAAGTAGAATTACTGCGAGCAAGAAAGCAAAATTGTTGGAAACACCTAAGGCAATGGACAAATCTGAGGGATAATATAAAGCGGTTAGTCCCGCCAGCAAGAATAATCCGGACCAAAAATGCGTTCCCGAAAATAAAATGACTTTAGCAATCTCTGTTGCTGAAATGCCCCAGATTGAATAGAAACGGTAGCGCACGGCACCACCACTTAATAGTGCAAAGCCGATTGTTTGACTAAAGGCATAACTGATTAAGGAGGTGAAGGCCACCTTGTGATAAGAAATAGTTTTCTTTAAATAAACAAAAGCCAAAGTGTCATAGAGAGTTAGAATAAAATAATTAAGACCACAGAAGAAAACACTTAAAACAATTTTTCTATTTTCAATTTGACTTACTTTAGAAATAATCTCTTGATAACTATATTCATTTAAAAGTTCATATAAAACAAAAATTGCGATGCTTAAGAGAAACGGTGGAATTATTTTCCCGATAATTTCTACAAAGGCAGGAGGAATTTCAAAAGCAAATTTTTTACTTTTAGTTTCTTTCATTTAAAAACAATGGAAATTTCTTACTTTTTTGAAGGAAGCAACTTCAGTATTGTCTGGGCAAGGGTTTCGTAATCTCCATCAAAATGATGAGATCCCCCCAGCTCTTTTACTATTATATCGCTATTCTTTAGTTTACTGCAAAGCGAATCTTCCTCTTCGTCGCTGCCATAAAGGCAAATAATCGATTGCCGATTTAATTTACTTATTTCCGGTAAAATTTCCTGTTCATCTTCTGGGGTCTCGATATCCAGCCAGTCCGTAAAATGTATTTCAAACTCTGCCGTCAAACCGGGATTAAGTAAGATAGTGCTTAGAACCTTACTTTTAATTTTATTTTCCATTTTATTTAAAGCAAAGGGTAAAACTTCAGCTCCCAAAGAATAGCCAATTAATAAGACTTTTTCCGATCCCCATTTCTTTTGGTAATTTAAGATTATATTTTCTAAATCCTGGGCTAAGGTTTCCGCATTTTTTTCTTTCCAAAAATATTTTAAGGCATCAAAACCGACGACATTGATTTGGTTTTCTTGGAAATAATCTCCAAGAGCTTTATCAATTGTTGCCCAACCACCATCTCCGGAGAGTAAGATAATAAAATAATCTTTAATAGCGTTTTCACTGGGAAGTTCGATTAAAGGAAGCTCAGAGATTTTTTCTGTCTGAATAACAGGACTTTGAGGTTTCTGTTCTTCACTTAATTTTATAAATTTATCAAAAAGCTCACAAGAATGTTCAGTACAAGAAAAAACTTCCCGCTTTGCTTGATAATTTTCAGCTAAAGCCTGAGGAAAACCTAGAGCAGACTTATTCTGGCAAGTATTTTTAAGCGCTAAATTAAAATACCAAGGAATATTAATCGATTTAGTCATTTCCAGATTAATGCTTTTTCTCTTTTTAGTTAAACTTGATTTGGGTTCAGAATCGGGGCAAAGTTTTTTTGTAAAAGGCAATTCTGGGCAGAAATTATAGGAAACACCTCCGAGAAAGCTTTTTGAAGATTGGGCAAGAATAGTATAGACCAGTGCACTTCCTACTCCATCACCGATTAATAAAGGTTTGCTAACCTCATCTAATTTTGCCATTTTTTGAATGACTTGGCTTAAGCGCTCAAATTCACCGGCAAGATAAATACAGTCTTCATTATCTTTATTAAGTTCTTTTAAATAAGAGGCCACATCAATTTTAACTAAAAGGATAGATTTTTTTTGAAGTTCAGAAATTTCCAAAGGAATGTTTTCTGAGACATTATTCCCTGCAAGGTAAAATACTACCAGCCTGGGCTGTTCTTTTGTTTTGAAATAACTGATTTTACCAAAGCGTGTAGTTGCTAAGACTTCTTGGGAAAAACAATCTTGTACAAAGAGGGAAAGCAAAAGAAAAGTTAAAAAAATGAATTTATTAATTAGAGTTAGTGCTCTAGAATTTATTATGACAGACATTCTTGAAAACATTTTTCGCAGTAAATTATCTTATTCGAATTTCCTTTAAAGCTGGATTCCAAAGGTGTAGCGCATTTAGAGCAGAAAGTCTTTAGCAGTTTTCTGGGATTTCTCAGACCCAAGCGCTTAGTATGGCGAATATCGTGATGAAGGTGCGGTAGCGGTAAATTTGATTTCTTTAAAAAATCCAACTCCGATTTTTGGATTTTAAAGGACCGACCGGAAGCTTCACAATGAAGTACTTTCGTTAAAATCCCCGGATCGACCTCGCTAATAGTTTCAGGTAAGTTTTGTGTTGCCGAAGAAGTATTTTCTTTAAAATCTTTCCAGAGCAGTCCAGCGGATAAAGCTTCTTCTTTGGTGAGCGGGAAATATTCCTGGGCCACGGATTCATTATAAGCAAACGGAGAGTTTTTAATAGGGAAATATTGCCCCCATTCTTTTGTTTCTTTCATCTGCAAAATAATTTTTTCTCTTAATTTTACAAAATCTTCTTGGGAGTATTCTTTATTAAGAATACTAAATTTCCCCTGTCTTAAGCCGACACAGCCGAATAAATCGGAAGAATTAAAACAATGCGAGCTATACCAGGTATTATGTGTTTCGCTGATCTTGGAAGAAAAACCGGAATTTGTATTTTTGTAGCAACCTTCAATTTCAATGCAAAAATCTTGCTCCAAAGTTTCCGTTAAATCCAGAGAATTTCTTCCGCCCCAGGCATCGCGGCAATGAAAGATGTTTTCGGAGTTCCGGCAATTAAAACTGTTAAAAGCATTTTTATTATTTTCTAAATAATCTCCCGAAAAATTTTCATTATTGGCGCCATTATAAAATTTAAAAGGATGAGTTAAGGAAAATTCTTCGAATTTCTTTTTAAAAGCTGTTATTTTGGAATATTTTTCCAGTTCCAAGGAATTTAAGACCTTAAAATATTCTTCTTTGGTGTATTGTTTATTGAAAATACAATAAGTTTTATTGTTTAAATTGACACAAGCTGTGCAATAAGAGCAACCTATTAAGTTTCTGGAAAAATTACAATTAGTGCAATTGACGAGATTCTCTGAAAAACTGCAAAAGTAGCAATTTTTTCCATTTAAAATTTCATAACAAAGCTCTCCCTTTTCCAAATAAGTGCAATCCAGACATTCAGTGCAGGTTTGATACCACATGCCATACATACATTCTCTGGAATTATTACTACAGAAAACCAGATAGCAATCTTTATTTTTTTCGCACTGATTGGTGTATTCACAGTTTTCGCTTTGCGGACATCTGAGGGCACATTGAGGTACTACTGAGAATAGATCTATAAATTGTTCAAAAAATGTTTTATTAAAATCATATGTTCTTCCGTATTTCAGGGCATTCCAATTGTCCGACCACCAATATTGTTGAGAATAAACAGGGAAACTTGTTCCTGTATCAAAAATTGAAATAATATTTTCTTTTGTAGCATCGCAAGTTCTTTTATAAAGAGTTCTTTCATTTCGCCAGGCCAATCTTTTTCTGGATCTTTCTTCACTGCTTATTGAAGGAATAGGAATATCTAATTTTAAATATAGTTCTTTTTCCAGATTATTATCCATGGTTTGTGCAAATTTTATGCGAAACGAATAAATTTTGTTTGCAGATTATGCTTAAAAGACATGAAAATCAAGCACTAATACTTGGGTAATGGTTTACGCAACACTTTCTTAAAAACCCAGCGGAGTGGAATTTTAAAACATTTATAAAAAAGTTGAAGACCAAAAAACCACCAGGAGTTAATGAAAAACCACTCTTTTAAAAAAATGAAAAAACCGATTACAGGCTTTGAATATTTGGGGTTTTTTTTTACACGCCAGTATAAAGTTAATCTACTAATAATCACCCTGATTGGATGTTGTAGTGCTAAACTTCTTTCAAAAACTTCAATTTTTTCTTGCACTGAATAATACTTGGGACTAAGCTTACTCAAGACGTTCGAAGGAATATCAATAAAATTATTTTCAGATAAAATTTTTAAAGGTTCTAAAATATAATTTCTCACCCGGGCCTCTTCTACAGAAGAAATAAACTGCTGCCAATTAATTCTTCCTTTGGCCAGGCGCTCAATAGTGACAACATCATTTACCCAATATAAAGAAGTCCCTTGTAGGTAAACGGCATGTACGCAAATATGAAAAAGCTGATCTGTGAAATCTAGCATTCTCATAGAAGTACTGGGAAGCTGTATTTCTATGGCCCGTTCCCAAAACTGTTCATTTCCTTCAGGCATAAACTCAAATAACCTATGATGTAAATCAATACTGATATCGTTTTCTTTTTTAAAAGTAATTGCATGAAAGGCACTGCGATCGAAGTGATATTGCATTTCATTTGTTAACAAGGAAGACGCCTTGTTGATATGTTCCGGCGGTATAAGTAAATCTAAATCCCTCATCATTCTTTTGCCGGCGCTTTCCGGGTTTGTCAAAAGAATGGCCGCACCCTTTAAAACAATATTGGGTATTTTATTTTGATTGAAACATTTTATTATATTTTCAAATTTTTTAATCTGCAATTCATTTTGGAATAATGTTCGAATATATGATTCCTGAAGTTTATTTATTATCTCCTCATTTTTTTCAACTGCAGCGATTGTTGAATATAATGCCGGGAATAATCTTTCTTTATTATAATTATTTTGCTCATCAAAGTTATATTGAGCTTTCCATTCCTTCCAATATTTTAAGGCGATCTGAGGACGTTGAATGCAACAGTTGATTAAGAGAAGTTGTTCTTTATTCATCTGAGGCCAGATTGATTTTTAAATTTTATATAAGAATTATATTTATAATCGACATTTCAGTTAAAAATCATAAGCCATTAATTATTCTCAACTTTACAGCTTTTACTCACTAAGAGTAAGTAATTTTTCACCTTTTCAATTTCCACTATTCCCTAGACTATCTTTTTTCCCCATTTGATCTTAAATAATAACTCTATATTTATATGCATACCGACAAATCACTTCATATTATTGGCGCTTCTGGTTTTGAAAATGACAGTTCAATTAAAGTGGATCTCTGGTCAAGAAAAAAACGCTTACTTAGAGGAATTAAAGCTGCACTAATTGCTATTTTGGTATTTGCAGTTTCTCTGTTTATTCCGATATTGCATTTCATAGTGAGCCCCTTGCTTCTTATTGTAGGAATAATTTGGGTTTTTTTAGAGAGCAGAAAAAAGGGAATAATCCTGCAAGGCAATGTTATTTGTCCCCAATGCAAATTTGCAAATAACTTAAAGGGGCTTCCAATTTTTTCAAATATTTACATTGAATGTAAGAATTGCCATCAACAATTATTTGTTGAGGAAATAAAAAATCTTAATTAAAAATGTTACTTATTTAATATATCTATTGTCTTTTCTCCCCCACTAAATATGCAACTAATGGCAGATTTTGTTTGTTAATAATTAAGCTATGCTCGCAGCTAGTTAGTAGTTGCAACTGATTTTTTGTTGGTAAATTATTACTCTTTAGTTCAAAGGCAGTTCCCTCAAAATAGAAGTCAATTTCTGCTTTTGTTGTATCTGAGTATAAATAACTTGGTCGATTAACTTCTTCATGCCTTAAAAACTGAGTTGAAAAAGCAGATTCATGGAGATTTAAATTCCAATCAATTTGTTCTAAGTAATTTCTCCGAATATTATTTCCTATAGCTTGCAAAACCCTGCTGATATAGGGATCAATTGCATATATTTTTTTAAGTTTTACAGGTAAAAATTTGCCTTTTTGAGGATCAAAGCGGCCAATAGTTCTAATCGAAAAATGATCCTCCTGGATTTCAAGTAAGGAACGAATAGTATTAGCACTTAAAATATCAGTATTCTTTTTAAGGGCTTCGAATGAAACTCTGGAATTGATAGTTTCGATCAATCTTTTACAAACCGCCCTTAAGCTTTGCTCTTGGGTTCTAATTGTACTCCAAGCACCCAGGATCCAATCCTCATAAACTCTAAATGTTTCATCGGATATTATTTGTTTAAACATTTTTTCTGCTAAAACTTTAGGAAAGCCGCCATGCAGTAGATAATCTTGCCAGGAATTTGTTAACTCATGCTTACAGGCATTGAGCCAATTCTGAGTTATGTCCCTAAAGGATAGATTATTGAAGTTCAAGGCTAGTTCAGGATAAAACATGTCAATATATTCTCTAAAGCTCCAAGGTCTTGCAAAAATAACTTTCCCCTCTCCTTTTCTTCCGGGAAGTCTTTCCCCTGACTCTAATATGTGGCGTGCTTCGCTGCCTGTGCACCAGAGCCTTACATTTTTAAGCTTTCCCTCTTGATAGAGAGACCTTAATGCCAGATGCCAGCCTTCAACTGATTGTACTTCATCTAAAACAATGGACGTTTTTCCTTTTATATCTTTGCTTAACTGTTCAGCTAAATCTTTCTTATTGATAATCGTAGAGCAATCTAAAAATGAAATTGTTTCTGAATCGTTTAGTTGGCTAAGCCAGAGCTTTAGGGAAGATGTTTTACCAATCTGTCTTGGCCCATAAAGTAAAGAAATCGAGCCAAAAGCCGTATTAAAAATCTTTAATGGTATTGCAGATTTCTCAAAAAGACCTTTCTCTCCCCATATTTTTTTAGAACTTTCAATAGCGGGATCTTCGGTTAATATACTGAAATTATTTGATAAATTTGAATTTATAATTATCCGCATCTGTATTGAGGATAATATGAAATTATATCTTTGTAAAGAAATTTTTTTATTTATTTTGAACCGCCTTAAAATATTTACTCATTTCGTATTTTCATTCTTTTCGCATAGCGGGCATCAGGACAGCAGCGTGGAATCGGTAAATTCATTTTTTTATAAAATTCAAATTCTTGAAGGATTATTTTATAATTTTTAGCGCTAATTTCACAACTTAAGATTTCTTTGCAAATATCTGCAGAAGCTTCTTGGAGATCGTCAGGTAAAACGAAAGTCTGTTCCCGATAATCTTTTTTGTTTTCCTCTTGCCAGCGGTAACCACTAGCAAGAGCGTTTTCTTTTTCTAAAGGGAATTTTTCATGGGCCACACTTTCATTATAGGCAAAGGGAGAGAGTTGTTTTGGAAAAAACTTCCCCCATTCCTTTGTTTTTTGCATTTGCTGGATAATTAAAGCTTTTAATTTAGCATACTCATTCGGCGAATATTCTTTATTTTAAAATGAGTCCTGCAGCCTTAGCTAAAAAATTAAAAGCCCCCGGCACCACAATGCAAAATATTTTACTGCGCTTAGAGAGAAAGGGTTTTGCCACAGTCAATGAAAGTAACAAAACACTAACTTATAATGCCCTGCATTTGCCAGGAAAGTATATGAAAGTGGCAAATATTCTCCCAAATCCCATAAAGGATATAAGTGGATTCCGGAAAGTTTATATCCCTTTGTTATTGAAATGAATATCTATGATGGCAAAGTTTCCTATTTAACTTATGTGAGAAATGAAATTATCGGAGTGATTATCGAAAACGATTATATTTATCAAATGCATAACTCGATGTGGAATTTGGTTTGGGATCTTTTGCCGGGGCCGGGATTAATTCGAGGCAAAAGTAATAAACAAAAGAAATAATATTTTTAAGTATTTTTTATTATCAAGGATATTGCCGATATTAATAAGATAATATCAACTATTCTTTTATATAAAGCTTCCGGAATAGTTTTGTAGAATTTATTTCCAAATAAAATACCGATGATAAAAAATGGTAAGCTTAGGACAACTAAGCGAATTACTTCTTGATCAAGCAGGCCGCTGCCACTGATAAAAATAATTCTTAATAAATTAGAAAAAGATAAAGCCATGATTAAAGTAGCGCGAAAAGCCTTAATCTCAGGCAGAATCTTTTTGTAATAGATTACCAAAAAAGGACCTCCTGTGCCGATACTGCCTTGAAATCCTCCGAACAATAAGCCATAGATCGATGCAGAAAAATTATTTTCTTTGCTGACGACAAGATTCGAGAAAAAATAACTTTTTATTAGAAAGGAGATAATTAAGGCTGCAAGAATTAAGCTTAAGATATTTCCAGAAAGTATTTTCAGTAAGAACGTACCCAACAATGTTCCGGGAATCATTCCTAATAAAAAAAATTTAGATTTATTCCAAGCAATATCTTTGTAGTTTTTAAAGATTAAAAAACCGATAAGAAATTGAAAAATTGCTACAACATTAATTCCAGTTTTTATCGGAATCAATAAGGCCAGTAGCGGCACAGAAATTAAACCACCACCAAAACCAAAGACTGCCTCACCAATAAAAGCAAAAGTAATGATTAGAACACAGATTACAGTAGTAAAAATCAATTTCCCACCGAAGTGTATCGGGCAACTCCCAACCTCCAAAAAAAGCGGGCAATAAAACTAAAGACAAGGGCGACTAGTGGAGTAAGGGCGCAATAAAAATAAAACTCTTCTTTTTTTAGAAAATAAGTTGCCGGAAAGAAAGCAATAAAAGCAAAGGGAATTACCCAACAGAGCAGGAACTGTAAGATCTTATTGTAAATAGTAATCGGATAGCGACCGAAGTTGATTAAATTAAAAATAGGAGCACTGATTCCCAGACGATCTTCAAAATGAAAAGAAAGTGAGGAGACAATTACAAAGACTGCCAATAAAATAATACTGCTGGAGATTACACTGGTAATCATCCAAAGAATATCCAGAAAGGAAAAACTAATGCTTAATTGGCCTGAACTATAAATTACTAAACCCAGTCCCAGTAAGAATGTTCCAAAACTCTCCAGATTAAATGATTCAAAGAGAATCTGGGCCAGAGAATTTACCGGACGAAGTAAAATTCGGTCAAACTGTCCTTGAATAATATACTTATCGGAAAAGTTGTAGAGATTAATTGCCACCAACATAAATAAAGCCAGTCCCATATTGGCAATGCCAAAAATAAAAAATATTTCCTCTCGCTTCCAACCTTGAATGGAAGTGACACTTTCTCCATTGATTAAGAAAAATACATAAAGCAGTCCGGAACAAGCGGCAATCGTATTGGCAATCAGGGAAATAATAAAATCAGTTTTATATTCAGCACGGGTTTTAATAAATTGAACAAAGTAGGCAAAGAATATGGAGAGCGTATTCATTATTGCTGTTTTTGAAGAATTTTATTCAAAATTTCTAATTCTTTTTGACCATAATTTGCAGTTAGTTTTTTTAAAAGTTCCATATTAAGCTCTTCTGCAGAAACTTTTAATACATTCTGAATATCTTCCAAATCTTTTGCACTACCAGCAAATATTTTCATGGAAATAAAATCTTCCAAAGAACAGATATTGATAGTTTGATTATTAAATGCAGCTGAAACAGTTCTTTTTATAAAAGAATCATCCAAGCCCTTAATTCCAAGTATTAGATCTACTTTATTGGAGTAAGAATCACTGACCGCTATTAATCCCTTTAAAGGATCTTCAAAATCGGGCTCATGATACTGAACAGAATATCCTCTATCTTGAAAATCATTTAATAAGCTTTTTATTGTTGAGGAGCTTTGTTGTAGAAAGATTATTGCATCAATATCAAGACTGGCTCTCACTGAACCATAATAAGAAGCAGCGAAAGCTCCAATAATGCCATAATTAATATTCTTTTCTTTAAATAACTCTATCAAGTCTAGAAGTAAGAAGATGGATTGTCCAGTGGCAGTTGTTTTCATAATAATTATTTATTTCTTTTTTGTTCTCTGCTTTTTTTTCCAACATGGAAAATTTTTGCCAGTTCTGTAGTGTGATTGACGAATGCTTGCAATCTTTCAGCTTTACTCATTTTCTTATGAGCTTCTAATAGATCCTCTCTTGATTTTTCATTTAGTTTTGATTTCATTTATATAAAATAACACATAAATGATTAATTTTATAGTCTCATTCTTAGACAAGCGCAAACTTTAGCCTCCTTGCAGAGTTAGGCTTTTAATGGATTTTTTCCAAAAAAGTTGCACCAAGATAACAAGCAAGATACTCCAAAGAGTAGCTGCAACATAACTGTTGATTAGCTCTTCTTTACTTAGTTTTCCTAGATAAGCCTGCATTGGGATATAGGTAATATATTTAAAAGGCATCAGATCTAAAATATCTTTAAATGCCTTAGGAAAGAAACTGAGCGGAAGAAGCAATCCGGAGAATAATTGCAATAAAAAGTATTTTGCCCGAGAAATTCCTTGAATGGATTTTAGACTAAAAGCAAGTAAGCCAATTAAAAAATTAACTTCAGCAAGAATCATAAAACTTCCCACAGTAAGCAGTAGAAAATGAATACCTGCTGAGAAATTTGCCGGAAACGATATTGGATAGAGATAAAATACGGCCAAACAAATGGGAGCGGTAAAAAATAATATTCTAAATAAAGATTCTCCCACGGCCTTAGCCAGCATCATTAAATGAAAACTAACAGGACGCAGCAAGTAATTACTGATTTGTCCCGTTTTTACAATATCATCGATTTCTTCATCGACATTGGAAAAATAAAAGCTGCGGGCAATCCAACCAATGGCAATATAGGTAATCATTTCATTGAGCTTAAATCCATTAATCGCCCCATTAGGATTACCGCTATAGACTGCTTCCCAGATGTAATAGTGCACTGTGATAAAAAGAATATAAGTGAGGATACCGGTGTAGAATCTCATGCGATAAGAAAGAATCGAGAGAAAGGAAAGATTGATGTAACTAAAATAAGGACCTAGTTTTTCCAGCATCAGAGCCCATCGGTATAGATTTTCTTAATAACATCTTCGATGTTTGGTTCAGACAAAATCACATCAGAAACATTAAAATTTGCTAAAATATCTTTTAATAAATCTCCAGTAGAAAGCAGGTTAGGATCATATTGACAAATTGCCCTTCTGCTACCCTCCATTTCATAACTAAGTTTTTCTTGGAAAAAAAATTTTAATTTGTCTACTGGGGTTTCTGTGGAGAAATCAATAACCAAGCTTCTCTTTAATCCAGGTAAAGATTTTATTTTATGAATACTACCATCATACATCACAATGCCCTTATCCAAGATTACAATCCTTGTGCACAGCTCCTCAATCTCCTTTAAATCATGGGTTGTCAGTAAGATTGTGGTTTTAAATTCTTTGTTGATATATTTTAAAAACTCGCGAATACTGTCTTTAGCAATAGCATCAAGCCCAATAGTTGGTTCATCAAGAAATAGAATCTTTGGTTGATGCAATAAGCTTGCTGCCAAATCACACTTCATTCTTTGTCCGAGAGAAAGTTTTCGAACAGGGGTGTTCAACAAATCTCTTAAATTAAGAACATCACACAAAATATCCAATCTTTTTTTATAATCGGCATTGGAAACTTTGTAAATTTTTGCCAGAAGTTTAAAAGATTCAATTACTGCGATATCCCACCAGAGTTGAGTGCGTTGTCCAAAGACCACACCGATCGAACAAGTATAAGTTTTGCGATCGCGAAAGGGATCAAAACCAAGAATATTCATTTGTCCGGAAGTTGATTTTAAAATACCAGTTAGCATTTTGATACTCGTTGATTTACCTGCGCCATTTGGTCCGATATAGCCCAGTAACTCACCTTCATTAATCGATAGACTAATATTATCCACGGCTTTAAAGTCAGTATAGTTTCTTTGAATCAGGTCTTTGAGTCCGCCGCTTATTCCTTCTCGCTTTTTTTGTTGCTTAAAGATCTTTGTGAGGTTTTTTACTTGGATAATTTCTGGCATAATATGTTATTTAGACTTAACTAAAATAAATTGCAATATTCAACTAAAGGACAATTTCTATGTTCAAAAAAATTTTCTTTCTTTTAATTTTCTCTATTAGTTCTTGTAAAAATAATACAGAAACAAAAAATAATCCCAATGATAGCGCCAATCAGCAAAAAATCAAAATTGGTTGGATTGGAGCGCTTACTGGTCCGGTAACAAAATTCGGGTCTTACCAGGCGGCACAAATTGCACTTGAGGATATTAATGCCAGTGGAGGAATTAATGGAAAACCGCTGGAACTTATTTTTGAAGACGGACAATGTAACGGCAAATTTGCTGTCAGTGCTGCTAAGAAATTAATCGAATTAGATAAGGTCAATTTGATTTTGGGCGGACATTGCACTCCGGAATCCCTGGCCATTGCTCCCATTGTGGAAACTAAAAAAGTAGTGATGCTAGCCGCTTCTACTACTACACCAAAATTAAGCAATGCCGGAGATTATGTTTTTAGATTAAGTCCAGTTAATACTTCCGGAACAAAGTTGATAATTGATTACTTAAAAAATACATTTAAGCCAAAGAAAATAGCGATATTTTATGAGCTAACCGATTATGCCGCTCCTCCGGCAGAATTATTAAAATCAGAAATAGAAAAAAATCCTTCGATGGAACTTGTATTTTTTGAAAGCTTTAATACTGGCGAAACGGATTTTAGAACTTTAATATCTAGATTAAAAAGTAAAGAAGCTGATGCCATTTACGTTGGCACTCAATCCCAAGATTCTGCCTCCTTGGTAGTTAAGCAAATTAAAGAGCAAAATATTTCCACACAACTTTTTGGCAATGAAGTTTTTGGTGGAGTAGTTGTCTCTCATCCTGAGCAAAAGGCAGATTTTGAAAATTCTATTTATGCCGAGCCTTTTTTTGATCCAACAACTGCCTTGACCAGCCCTTTTGTTGATAAATATGAAAAGAAATTTGGAACAAGAGCATTACCTTTTGGAATTTGGACAGCGGAAGCTTATGATACTGTAATGTTGCTTGCTAAATTAGTAAAAGAATGTGGAGAAAGTGCTGAGGCGATAAAAACTTGCCTCTATCAAGTTAAAGACTATGCCGGTGCTTCAGGAATAGTTTCTATTGATAGCAATGGCGACGGAGTGAGAAAATACTACATTAATAAAATTGTCGACGGTAAACCGCAAAGAATTGGAGGCTAATTAATCTTAGAGTGATAGCAAGTTTCACACAAAATCCTACTATCATAATCTTTTGGCCAACTGGTTTTAGTGCTCTTTAAACATTGCTGACATTTGCTTTCTCGCAGCTCTCCGGAAAAAGGAATCCATTGATAATTATCTTGGAGACGATGAGTATAATAGGAAGACGGTAAGGGCACGCCGATTTTATTGGAAAAAATTATATCAGCTTTGCTGATTTTAAATGGACGTTGATATTCTTCATCCCAAAAAACTGTATTTGTTAGCGAATGCTGCGGATCATTTAATGCCGCTTGGATTAAATCGGAACTTAGTTGATCGATAATTTCCCGAGAAGAGCAATAATTTGTTTGCTGACGCTCTAATTTTGCTGCTGTTCTAAACCCTAATTTACTTTGTTCTTCTTCTGATAATTTAAAACGAAATCCGGATAAACTTTCATTATAGGGATTGGGTGCAAAATGCCCGGGAAAGAAGGTCCCCCACTCTCCTGTTTCTTTCATTTGTTCAATAATCTGATCTTTTAAAATTCGATATTCTTTTTCGGAATAAGCTTTATTGAAAATATGAAATTTTTTCTGAAATAAACCACAACAAGCAAAACAATTTTCGCACTGAAAACAATAAGCCGAGTAATCGCAAAAACGACAGGAATTAAGTTCAAAACTGAAGCTGGTTTGATAACAAAAAACATTCATTACGGAATAATAAGTTAGCTCCGTGCCGATTGTTCCCATTGCATCTAATGTAAATTTGGCATTGGGACCGGAGACGGCATCGTTGACGCAATTCTCATGATAGGAAAGCTCAAAACAGTTTTCGCAATTCTTGCAATGTTCCAAATAGTTTCCACTGCTATCTTCAGACTTGTCTATAAAAACAGCCTTGTGATAAGCCGTTTTTAACATCATCTCGGCAAAAAAACTTTTAGCTTTTTGATAAACTGTATTCGATAATAAGTTCCAGTTTTTCTTAGTTTCTTGAAATTCACTTTCCGTCATCTGCTTGTTGCCGAAACAAAAGCGTTTGTTTCTTAAATTAAAACAAAACATGCAATCGCGACAATTTCTACAATCATAAAGAAAAGTGGAATCCTGAACATTGCGGCAATGAATGCCATAAATTAAATTATAGCAGTCTTGAGAACAGACCAAATCAAAACAAAGCTCAGAATTGATTCCAAATACACAATAGTGACAATCTCTTAATTTGGTACAGTAAATACAGTAATGACAATCTTCGGAATATTCTCCGGAATGACAGAGATAACAATTTTTGCTGTGATAAAAATCATCAGTATATTCACAGTTCTGGTTACTCTTTTGAAAAATATGAGGCAAAGGACAGCGCTGAAACAGCTCCCAGGCTTGTTCAAAAAAAGAACGGGAAAAAATATAGTTCGTATTTGGCGGATTAGCATTGGCAATCCATTGGTCTTTATGCCAGATCGGGTAAGGACAATCGGGACGAAAAATAGAAACAATATTTTGTTTTGTTAAATCACAAGTTCGGGAATACAAATTCCAATGGGGCCAGAATGCTCCCAACTCGCGAAAGCGATATTGTGGTTTGATTTTAGGCCAGCTCTCAGAAAAACCAAACTTACTTCTTAATTGTTTTTCTAACTCAGAAAGAACAAAGTTTTCTCCTGAGATTTGACAGAGAAGACTACTCATTGGACTAATTATAGTGGATTAGAGATTGCTATAATAGTAGTTTTCATACTGCTCAATAATATTTTCCAGTTTGAAATTATTAACTGCTGTTTCTCTTGCCGCCTTAGAAAAACTACTCCAGAGTTTGGAATTATTTAATAGTCTAAGGGCATTTGCCGCCATTTCTTCCACATTTCCGACATCAGAGAGAAATCCGTCTTTGCCGTGATTGACTAATTCCGGAATTCCCTGGGTGTTACTGGCGATCACCGGAACTCCGCAACTCATCGCTTCTAATGCAGCCAAACCGAAACTTTCTGATTCGCTAGGCAATAAAAATAAGTCGGATTGCTGAAGTATTTCCACAAAGCTTTCTAATTTTCCTAAGAAATTTACTCTTTCAAATACTCCTAATTCCCGTGCCAAGCTTTCTGCCCCTGCCCTTTCCGGGCCATCGCCAATTAGAATTAAGTGCGCCGGTAAAGTTTTATTAATTAGACTAAAAATTTTAATGACATCCCCTATTCTTTTTACCGGTCTAAAATTGGACGTATGCACTAAAATTTTATCATTCTTTGTACATTTATTGAGAAAACTATAAAGACTTGCAGAAACATTGAGATCTCTTGGGGCATATTTTTCAGTATCTATAAAGTTGTAAATGACTTCAACTGGTTTATCTGTACTAATATTAATCTTATCGTAGGTGGCATTTCTTAAGTAATGCGAAGGTACTGTTACACCGTCACTTTGTTCAATAGAAAAACGTACAATCGGCAGATAACTGCGATCACTTCCCACTAAAGTAATATCGGTTCCATGCAGTGTGGTGATAATTTTTGGAGCCTTATCTCCGAGGATTTGCTTAGCCAAATAAGCACTGGTCGCATGCGGCACTGCATAATGCACATGCAAGATATCTAACTTTTCAAAAGTGCAGACTTCCACAATTTTTGAAGCAAGGCTTAAAGGATATTGTGGATGGATGAATAAAGGATAATCCCGCATTTCCACTTCATGAAAAAAGATATTTTTTGTGAAACGATCGATTCTTCTTGGAATATCATACGCAATAAAATGCACTTTATGTCCGCGCTTAGCCAGGGCCATGCCAATTTCCGCGGCAATTACACCACTGCCGCCATAAGTGGGATAACAACAAATTCCGATATTTAAGTTTTGTTTGTTCATTTGTTTTGACTAAAAATTAAAGTATCCTTACCGGGGTTATCAATAAAATAGCTTACCGGATCATTAATGCTAATGGAATTTGTAATTAGAAATGGTTCCCCGAATTCAGCTCCAATCATTGCTCCACAATACTCGTCTCTTGCCGTAATTGAACTGATAGAAAGTGGTGAATTGATTAAGGTTTGAATATTAGAATTTTTCTTAACCTGACTTTGATAACAATTGATCGCATCGAGTTTTTGTTGATAAACGTTGGTTATATCCACTACAAATGAAGGAGTAAAAGTATAACGCATTTGATAAAAGGCAATTTGATTAGTAACGAAACGCTCTTCTTTGCAGGGATATTTTTTTAGACCGGCGAAATAAACAGCTTTTTTAATAATCAAACTGCACTGCACATGGTCGGGGTGTCGATCTTCCCAATATGGGGCAAGAATTAATTTGGGCTTAAGTTTTCTGATTGCTAAAACAACGGCGTCAATTTGTTCCCGGGAAGAACTATCTAAATATGCATCTTTTAAAGCTAAATTGCCCCGGTAGCTTAAGCTTAATTTTTTAGCGGCAGCTTCTGCTTCAGCTGCTCTTTTTTCAATGGTGCCCTGGGTTCCCATTTCTCCTTTGGTTAAGTCCAGCAAACCGGTTTTGTACTTAAGCTTTGCCATTTTTGCCAAAGTACCGCCGCAAAAAATTTCGACATCATCAGGATGGGGAGAAATGGCAAGAATGTCTAATTCCATATCTTAAAGCTTTATTTTAAGTTCGTTTTTACTAAAGGGTTTGAAATTGCTCTTTATAACATTTTTAAATTCAAATCCATATTTTAACCAAAAGTAAGCAAAAGCAATAATTCTTTCCTGTGGTTCATTTAAGGGAAAAATGTTGTTTTTTAGCTTGTTTATTCTAGTTTCCAGAGCAGTTGAGCTCTCTTTTAATTTATCTTTATATTTATCCAGAACTGCCTGATAAATTGCATTAACTTTTTCATTAGCCTTATTCAGATTTGTAACTAAGACCGAATCAACTTCTTTAAATTTAGCTGCAAATTTTTCTGATATTTTGTTTAAATCTGTTTTAATTTCTTGTTCAAAGTTGGTAGCAACTTGAAATTCCGGATTTAATTTTGAATGCAAATCGTCGATATTTTCTATCTTAATCTCCAGTAAATCATTTTCTGAGATTTCTAATTTTTCAGCCAATCTTCTTGTGGAAGCTTCAAAGATTGTGGCGGATAGTCGAGGAAATAATAAGCAAGGAGTTTGAGAAAAATGATTTCTAATGGAATCTACTTGTTTAAAATATTCTAGTTCGGCATTTCCCCCGATGTAGCCAATATTGGGAAATAAATAATCTTGTAAAATTGGACGAAGTAAGGCTGTGGTAGAGAATTTTTCCGGATGGCTTGTCAACTCATTTAAAAGTTCTTCTTTAGTTAGACTAAGCTCATATCCCCTTAATTGCCAATTGTTTTGATTTTCTTCCAGTCTGTATCTTTCTTCCAAGCCAGTTGTAGTTTTCTGTAAATAAAAAAACAAAGGAGAATTAGGCAAAATCTTTACTTGCTCTGAACCTATTGCTGCACTTTTCATTAAGGATTCGTTGATTAGGGAATGTTTTTCCAGAGCTGTTTTAAATACCGGCTTAAATAATTCGGCCACGCCTTTTGCTCGGGGATCAAAAAACAATAAACCATCTTCAGAAAATAAATATGCAAGAAAGTCTTTAAAAGCATCGGAGTAATTCTTATGTTCCAGATAACATTTATTGATTATTTCAAATTGATCAAGGTTTACATTAAAAACATTATCTTTAAGTTCTTTTTTTAAGCCTTCAATATTAACACCCAAGGGAATGTTGGCTACCGGAGTTTTTAAAGTGGAGTTGGTATCGCCAATTTTTCTAAGACTGCCATCGCTAGTTGGAATATGCAGATGATTGATTTCGTTAAAGTCATGATCTTCATTTTGTAGCCAAAATATGGGCACTATATTTCTTTTACTTATTTTAGAGATTTCTTTTGCGGTTTCAATGAGCGTTATTACTTTATAAAAAGTAAAACAAGGGCCCAGAAAAAGCCCTACTTGTTGTCCTGTAAAAAGATAAAGTGTGTTTTTATCTTCAAGGAGCTCCAAATTTTTGCTTGTTTTTTCACTGCTAGGCAAATTGGAATTAGTGGACTTCAAGTTTTGAATTAATTCTTGAGAAATACCATTGCTGCCCAAAATGGAAATTCTTTGATTAATTTCTTGAATAATCCGATCCATTAAATTGCCTTCGCTATTAAAATTAATCTTTCCGAGTCTTTTTTAAAAGTTTCTCCGGAGTAGTCTCCAAAAACTTCTTTTATTTCAAAGGAATTCTGATTTAACATTTTAATCATTTCCTCTTTGGAATAAAGCCTTACTGATTCATAATAGTCTTTTTTCTTGTTCGATTCTATCATTGATATTTTTTTAACTACTCTTTTTTTATCAGCCGTTATTTCTTTATATTCTTCCACAATGATATTGCCAATTTTCCTTGTTTTTAAACGCGTATCGAAAATTGTACTATTTTTGGAGTTTAAAAAATCGATTATTAAATAGGCCTGATTTTTTGTAATTCTCCTCCATTCTGCAAGCAGATTCAAATGTTGCTGATCAGTTTCCAAATAGCCAAAAGAAGTAAAAAGTGAGCAACATAAATCAAAAGAATTATCGGCAAAGGGTAAATTCCTTATGTCAGCTTTGATTAAAAAGGTATTTTTTGCCCCTTCAGCGCTTAATGTTTTAGCTGCAATATTGAGCAAATCTTCGGAATAATCTATCCCCCAGCAAAATCTGTAATATTGAGCCAGGTATTTTAAATGTCTTCCGGCACCGCAGCCCAAATCAACAAGAGAACTGATTTTGTAATTTTGTTGATTGAAATAATTTGCTAAAAAATCAATAAAACCGCGCGCCTCAGAATCATCTCTGTCGGGATAAAGTAAGAGATAATCTTGATTAAACCAATTTTTAAACCATTCCATGTTATTTATTTAATAAGAAGCGAAGCATTATTTTTTCCTGAGCAATAATTTCTGTGTTAGAAGCAAGAGTGTTGGCAACAAATTTTTCAACGTCTCTTTTTCCTTAATATTACAGAGTTCTGGAGTTTATTATGTCGATTAATCAATTGCAAATAAAAGAATTTCATAGTTTTGGTCATTCTCTTATTGAAAAAACGCGAAGTCTAATACTGCAGTTGTGGCAGGAAAATAAGTTTCAAACAGAGTTAAAGGAAGATCAGACTCCAGTAACTAAAGTTGATTTACAAGCGGAACAAATGTTGCGGGAGATCATTCAAAGAAACTACCCCACACACGGAATTATTGGTGAGGAATACGAAAATACTAATCCTGATTCCGAATTTCAATGGACGATCGATCCCATTGATGGAACACAAAATTTAGTTAATCGGATTCCTACTTTTGGAACTTTATTGGGACTGCGTTACCAAGACAAAGCGATTTTGGGTTTGATTGATATTCCAGTTTTAGATCTTCTTTGCCATGGTGCTTTAGGGATGGGAGTTCATTACAGTAATCAAAAGATAATTCTCGAAGACTTAAAAAGTGGAAGGCTGGAACAGACAGATATTATTGGAACTAGCACTTTAGATGTATTTAGGCGCAGTGGAGAAGGGGAGAAACTCTTTAAAATAATGAATTTTCATCCGTACACGAGAATTTATTATGATTGTTATGCTCATATTTTAGCAATTACAGGAAGCCTTGCTGGAATTGTGGAGTATAATTTAAAAGTCTGGGACTTTACTCCTGCAGAAATACTACTCGAAGAAGTAGGAGGAAAATTTGTTTATTTAAATAAATGGAGCCCGAGTAACCCCAGGGCTTTGACTCACGCTGTTTTTGGAAAACCGACTGCGGTTGATATTCTTGTTCGGGAATTAAAAGATTGAAAAGGTAGAAGAGGTTGGATTTAAAACCTTAGAAAACAATTACAAGCAAGTGTGCACTTGGTTTTTAATCCAATTGGACACTTGCCTGAAAACCTAAAGTTAACCTAAGCAAAAACCTAAATAATCATTGGAAACCGAATTAACCTTTTTCCAACACTCTTCATATAATTAAGTTATGCCAACATAATTAGAAAAAGAGTATTAAGATAATAATAACATCTTTTTACTAAAGAAACAAGAAAAATATAATAAATATAATATATTATAGAAAGAGCATTCTGTTCTTATTTCATTTAATAAGGCTAATATATGTATTGTATATGGGAACTAAGAATCTGACTCTCCATATTTCAACCATATAACATATGGAACTCTAATTTTACTAATTCCACTTATTCTTGACTTTGCAGCCTTAACATGGCAGAAGCACTCAGCAATTTTAATAGTAGAAAGGCTTTATGAAAAGAACCTACCAACCAAGTAAAAAAAGAAGATTAAAAGCTCATGGCTTTAGAAAGAGAATGAAAACTAAAGATGGGCAAAATGTTCTCAAACGTCGTAGAGCAAAATCAAGAAAAAGACTTACTGTAAGTATTCCTAAGAAAGGAAGAAAGAGATAGCAGTATTGCAATGTAGGGGCACCCTTTATGGGTGCCCTATAATAATACAATTGTAAAAATTATTTAATTGCAGGCGTAAACACTCCTGTGTCGGATCAAGAAAAACTAACGTCTGCTCGCCGGATAAAAAAAAGAAGAGAATTCTTACGTCTGCAATCTGCTAAATTTAAGATAAAAAGCAAATATTTTTTAATAGCTCTGGAGAAAAAAGAAGAGGGCTCCCCAGAAGAAAGTCGTTTGGGAATCACAATCACAAAAAAAGTGGATAAAAGGGCAGTAAAACGCAATTCTTTAAAGAGAAAATTAAGAGAGTTTTTCAGGAAAAATAGAATATATTTTAAACGGGTAATTGATTTGGTAATTATTGCCCAGAGAGGAGCATGTGAGTTAAGTAGTGCAGAGATAGAGCAGGATTTAAAGCAAGCTCTTTCCAAAGCTAGGCTTTGGAAAATAGAGGAGTAGGGAACTACCATGTTTAAGGAGATAGATCGTTTCTGCAAAAGCATACTTATTTTTGTATTACAGCTTTGGAAAGCTTTGCTTTCGCCTCTTTTGGGGAATCATTGTAGATATTCCCCAACTTGTTCGGAATATGCTACTGAGTGTCTTAAAAAATATAGTATTTTTTGGGCAATTTTATTAATTATAAAACGCTTTTTAAAGTGTAATTCACTTTTTACACTAATTGCGTTAAGCACTTGGGCTGCTAACGTGCTCGGGGGAAAAGACCCTGTACGCTAATTTAGGAAAATTATGAGTGTGGCTACTGAGAATACCGATAATAAAAAAGGCTTGGCTTTATTTCTATTTCTTTTTCTGGCTTATATTTATAAGGAAATGGTTTGGGATCCTTATTTCGAGCAGGATTTAAAGCTAAAGCAACAACAAACTGCCGCTAACAATCCAGCGTTGAATGAAGCACAAAAAGCAACTATCCAAAATAATCCGAATGTTCTTCATTCTCCTACAGAAGCAAATGTCATTGCCGCAAAAAATGCTAATTTAGCTTCTGATCAGCAAATCAAATCCGGCGGTGAATTAGTATTTGAAACAACAAAAATGCGAGTAAATGTTTCCCTTCTGGGAGGAAGATTAACGGAGATTTTATTAAAAGATTATAATTCTCAGTTAGCTTCTTTAGAGAAGTTAAACATGGTTGATCATCTGGAATATGAGACCTATCCTTTTGCAGTTTATTCCGGGAATCAAAGTGATGAAGGAGTGTCTTACCGTGTTGTTTCTAATGAACTAAACACTTTAGTTTTAGAAGGAACACTGGCTGATGGCAGGAAAATAGTAAAAACCTTTAGTTTCAATCCTGATACTTATTTTATTAATTTTGCTGCAAAATTAGATCGTGCTCCCGTAGATTTGTCAAAAGCTGTAGTGGAATGGACCAAAGTGATTCCGCCAAATTCAGCTAGCCTTTTAGATCCTTATAACAAAAGCGGTTATGTTTGGTTTAATGGTCAGAAAGTGGAAAGAGCCGATTTTCATTCCCTAAAATCCGATGTTGTTAATTTAGATAATGCCGATTGGGTTTCCATGTCTGATAAATATTTCATGGCTTCTTTAATTTCCAATCAAGGGCCCACTGCTGCTAAAGTTTTAAGAACAGGAGACTTGTACCGTTTGAGACTTTATGGAACAGATACCGAAATTCGAGCTACTGCATATATCGGACCGAAGAACTATCAAGATTTAATCAATGCCGGCTCGGGCTTAGAAAGAAATATTGATTTTGGAAAAACAGCGGTAATTGCCGTTCCTTTGCTGAATTTACTTCATATTTTGTATAATTTCTTTGGCAATTATGGACTAGCCATTGTGCTGCTAACAATCATCGTTAAGTTTGCTTTATATCCCTTAACAGCCAGCTCCTTTAAACAAATGAAAGCGATGCAAGATTTAGCACCGGAAATTCAGAAACTCAAAGACAGCGGCAAAGACAAACAGCAACAGCAAATGGATATTATGCAGCTTTATAAAACAAAAGGCGTTAACCCCTTGGGCGGATGCTTACCGATGTTTTTACAACTGCCAATTTTTCTTGGTTTGTTTTCAGTTTTAAGTTTGGATATTCAATTGCGTCATGCCAAGTATGCTTTGTGGATTCATGATCTATCGGCCCCTGATCGCTTAATGCTTGGCGGACATGGTATTCCGGTGATGGTAATTATTTTCGTAATTACCATGCTGATTCAGCAATGGACTACCCCCAGCACAATGGAACCTTCACAGAAAAAAGCAATGCTCATCATGCCCGTTGTTTTTGGTTTTATGTTTGCAGGAATGCCCGCTGGATTAACCCTGTATTATTTAACCAATAATTTTATTTCTATTGCTCAACAAAAAGGCTTAAAAGCTACTTCTAAAGGATCGGCACTAAAGCTGACGGTTGGAGTATCAGCACTGGTGTTTTTATTGGCATTCATCCTTACAAAAATAGGCTAATTTGTTAGTGGATCGAGATACAATTGCGGCACCAATTACTGCCCGAGGTTTTGCAGGTGTTGCAGTTGTGAGGATTAGCGGAGATCGAACAAAAGAAGTTCTGGAAAAGCTAATTCACAAGGCCAAGGAGGTTCTCAATAAACCAAGGGAACTGATCTTTACTGCAATTCTAAATCCTAATTCTCAAGAAAGTCTGGATCATGGTTTATGTGTTTTATTTCCCGGGCCTAATAGTTTTACCGGCGAAGATGTCGCCGAAATCAATTTACACGGCAGTCCTTTTTTAGTTTCCAAATTATTAGAAATTTTAAATGAGCAAGGAGTGCGGCTTGCTCGGGCCGGGGAATTCACGGAAAGGGCTTTTTTAAACGGGAAAATTGACTTATCACAAGCCGAAGCGGTTGGAGATTTAATTCATGCAGAGACTGAAATTCAAGCAAAAATCGCCCGGGAACAATTAGGCGGTAAGCTTTCACAGGCGATTTCAGAACTGGGTGAACCACTAAGGGATTTACTGGCAGAAATTGAAGCTTATATTGATTTCCCCGATGAGGACATCGATCCTCTTACTTATGAACAATGGGAAACCGAATTAAAAACTTCTAAGGAAAAAATCGAATCTTATTTATCCTCTTTTAGGCAGGGAAGAATTTCCAGAGAGGGTGCTTTGGTTGTTCTTGCCGGAGTGCCTAATGCCGGTAAATCCAGCCTTTTAAATAGACTTTTAGGGGAAGAGCGAGCCATTGTGACGGCTATTCCTGGAACTACCAGAGACAGTTTGGAAGAAGTGGCTTCGATTGCTGGCTATTGCGTCAGGTTCTGCGATACGGCCGGTTTAGCCAGAGCAGAAGAGCGAGCGATTGATCCGGTTGAAAAACTTGGTATTGAACGCAGTTGGCAAAAGCTGGAAGCTGCAGATTTGGTTTTGTATATCTTTGATGTCAGTCAGACTTTTTCCTTACAGGAAAAAGTTTTTTCATTAGTAGAGGATAAGAATAGGAACATATTGCTTGTGGCAAATAAGGATGATTTAGGTAGAAATCAAACATTTCCTAAAAATTATCCGGTTATTTATATTTCTGCAAAAACTGGAGAAGGGCTGGAAGACTTAAGAAAGAAAATACTGGAGACAATTCTTGGTTCGAATACAATCTCTGGCTCCTTATTAATCAGCACCAGAAGACATTTTGAGGCTTTAAAAGAGGCTAAAAGCTTTCTGGAACAAGTGATCTCCGGTCTTGCTAAAAGAGTTCCTTCGGAATTTGTCTCAGCAGATTTAAGAGCGGCACTTCATGCTCTTAATGATATTATTGGGGTGACTTATACCGAGGATATTTTAGGAAGAATTTTTTCTAAGTTTTGTATTGGTAAATAG
>CAYOOT010000007.1:0-1435 GCA_964405665.1 uncultured Bdellovibrionales bacterium
AAATGGAGCGGGCGAAGGGATTCGAACCCTCGACATCCTGCTTGGCAAGCAGGCATTCTAACCGCTGAACTACGCCCGCAGGGATTAGCGGGGCAAAACTACTATAAGTAATGTAATTTGGAAAGCATCAGGAAGTGTTTCTGAGCTTGCCATGCTATTGATAAAATTATAGGAATATTTCTTTTCAATTTAGATAAAGATACATAGAATTTATGCATAAATATCGAACTCATACTTGTGGGCAGCTGAGAAAATCTGACGTTGGAAATGAAGTTGTACTTTCTGGCTGGGTGCACAATAGAAGAGATTTGGGAGGAGTTGCTTTTATTGAATTGAGAGATAATTACGGAATTACACAACTTCTGGTTAAACCAGATTCTCCTGTTATCGAAAAAATTACTAGAGTTGGTAAAGAAACTGTAATCAAAGTTGAAGGAAAAGTTCTTTTCCGTGGGGCGGACAATTTTAATCAAAATTTAGATACCGGAGAAGTGGAAGTTGAAGTTAAGGATTTTGAAATTTTAGGGGAAGCGGAAAATCTACCATTTAGTATTTTCCCGGAACAGGATGTGGGAGAAGAGCTTCGTCTCAAATATCGTTTTCTTGATTTAAGAAGAAGTAAACTTCATAAAAATATTTTACTTCGTTCTAAAGTAATCTCCAGTATTCGTCGGCGGATGAATGAGTTGGGATTTAATGAATTTCAAACTCCGATATTAACAAGTTCCAGCCCGGAAGGAGCAAGGGATTATTTGGTTCCTTCGCGAATTCATCCCGGAAAATTTTATGCATTACCACAAGCCCCGCAGCAGTTTAAGCAGTTGTTAATGATTGCGGGTTTTGATCGTTATTTTCAGATTGCTCCTTGTTTTAGAGATGAAGATGCTAGGGCTGATCGCTCTCCCGGTGAGTTTTATCAATTAGATGTGGAGATGAGCTTTGTTACTCAAGAAGATGTTTTTCAAAACATAGAAACATTGCTTTATGGTTTGTTCATGGAGTTTGCTCCAGAGAAAGAAATCAGCAAACCGCCGTTTCAAAGAGTCACTTATGATGAAGCGATGTTAAAATATGGAAACGACAAACCTGATTTGCGAATTCCTCTGGAAATTGTTGACGTAACAGATTTGTTTGAAAAAAGTGATTTTAAAGCTTTTGCTGGAAAGACGGTGCGAGTTTTAGCAGTGGATGATTTGGCGGAAAAATCCCGTTCATTTTTTGATAATTTAGAAGGCAGAGCAAAAGAAGAAGGGGCGAGCGGTCTGGCTTGGGTTTCAGTGAACCAAGATCGGACGTTAAAAGGTCCAATTGCTAAATTTATCAAAGATGATTTGTTAAATAAACTTCTGGAGCGAACTAATGCCAAAGTCGGTTCTGCTATTTTCTTTGTTGCCGATAATAATAAAGGAAAAGTTTGTAAACTTCTTTCTTCTTT
>CAYOOT010000007.1:1535-19844 GCA_964405665.1 uncultured Bdellovibrionales bacterium
GAAGTTGTAGAAAAGAAATTTGGTGGAATGCTTAACGCATTTAAACTGGGGGCACCTCCTCACGGGGGAATCGCTCCGGGAATAGACAGAATTGTGATGTTACTTGCCGAAGAACCTAATATTCGCGAAGTTATTTCTTTCCCGATGAACGGCAAAGCACAAGATTTAATGATGAGTGCGCCGGGAGATATCACTCCGGAACAACTTGCAGAATTGCATATTAGATTGAATTTGCCGAAATAACTCTTGTCTGATGAGAAACCTTGTAAAATAGAATCCTAAAAATAATTGATATTGTATATAGATATTACCACATCAATTTAGTAGTTCTCTAAAACTAAGAAGATTATTCGAGACCTCCGAACAGGACATCGTAAATAAAACAGCTATCAAGTAAAGGCGAAAAGCTTATTAAGATATATGGAATCAAGCAAATCCATGGTGCATCTTATTGTAATCATCTTAAGAATGAAATTTTGATTAACTAAATATTTATATTTTTTAAAAAAATGGAAAAATCAGAAAAGTATCTCACGCAAAAAGCATATATTATTGTAGATTTAGTCGCCGATTATCTCAGTGCTGAAAATAAGTTAGTCATCATTGATGGCGGTGCCAGAGAAGCATTTGAAATCAGTAATTGGACAAAAATGAATAAGGACAAAATATTTGTCCATGGTTTTGAAACTGATGTTCAGGAATGCGAAGTGCTCAATCGGGAAGCAAAAGAAAAAGGGCATCCTTATGCTTTTCATCCCATTTGCTTATGGAGCAAGAAAGATTTAATAAATTTCAATGTAACCGTCTCTAGGGGATCTAGTTCTTGTTTTCAGCCTAATTCAAAATTTGTGGATCGTCTTTATTATTATGGAGAATCTTCTATTGGCAGTTTGTTGAAAGTTGATGACGTGATGAAAACAGAAGTTACTTCAGTAGATAATTGGTCAAAGCAAAATAATATTGAATATATTGATTTTATGAAATTAAATGTTCAAGGGGCCGAGCTGGAAATTCTTAAAGGCTCTCTTAATAAATTGCCAGGTATTTTAGGTTTGCAATTGGAAATGTCATTTGTGCAAACATGGGAAAACGGACCTCTTTTTGCAGAACTTGATACTTTTGTCAGAAATCAAGGGTTTATGTTTTTTGATTTCTTAGCGCCGAATATTGTAGGTAGAATGGCCTCTCCTTTGCGGTTTACTGTGCCACAAGAAGTGAAAATTTTTCGCTGGCCTAGTCGGCAAATCTTTGAGGGTCATTTCTTGTATTTACGAGATCCGATTGAGGCAAATTTTGAAGTCCCAGATCTAACAGCAGTCTCCAAGGTCTTAAAACTTGCAGCAATTGCAGAAATTTATGGGCAGGTAGAGTATGCTTTTGAGCTTCTGAACTGGCTAAGACAAAAACTACAAAATAATTCTCAGAGGGAAATGTCTACAGCAGTCAGTATGATTTTTGAAAATGCTTATTCGACCTACCAAAAAGTATTTCTCAATAGATAGATTGCTTATTAAAAGTAATCTAATATTTGGGTGCCGTTATTCAATTGAAGGGCAAAACACAAGATTTAATGTTGAGTGCGCCGGGGGAGATATTAGCTCGGTGCAACTTGCAGGATTGCATATTAGATTGAATTTACCTAAATAGACTTTGATCAAAAATTATTCTTTAGGAATTTGCAAAACTTTTTTCAGTAAATCTTCAAACTGAGTATACCCGGCATTTTTGTTAAAATGTCCTGCATTGGGAATAAAAGAAAGTTTGGTGCCGAGTTTTTCTGCAAGTGCTTTGCCATTTTCTAAGCCTACATAAGGGTCGTTGTCTGATTGAAAAACTACAAAGTGTTGACTTTTGTTTTTGATTGCTTCCCAGTCAAAAGTAAAACCACAAAAGGCATTATCTCGGTCGTAGTTTAAAATTGGTTGCAGGCCGATTGGCGTGCCGACAAAAAAAGCAGCTTTAATAATAAAATTTAATTTTTCCAATACTCTTAGGGTAAAAACTCCCCCCAGACTGTGTCCAATTAAAATAGTATCTTTGTTGATGTATTGCTCATAATTTTTAAGAACAGCAAACCATTCTGATATTTTTGCTGGAAGGAGTGGGGGTGAGGGAAATTGAGGAACAAAAACTTGATACTCTTTTTCTTCTAATTGTTGTTTGAGCCAAGGAAACCAGTTTTCTTCGGGATAACCTTCAGTGCCATGAAATATAAAAACGTTAGGCTTCATAAATTTTTGATTCTCCCCTTTTTCGCGCATCAAACTATAAGCAGTACTAGGATATAAGCAGCGCGCGAAAAATGGGAGAATGGACCCAATCGGGATCGAACCGACGACCTCTTGCATGCCATGCAAGCGCTCTCCCAGCTGAGCTATGGGCCCATAAATAACCAAGGAATTTTTATACTAAGAAAGAATTTTGGTCAAATTGTTAGAGCATAATCCAAGTTACACCAGGATTACTAGGATCAAGAAAGTACTCTTCAACATGCCTGGAGCGGGATAGGTATTTGTGAACTGCTTCTTTAACTTTACCGGAACCAAGTCCATGCATTGCTTCAATTTTTGCGGTACCTTCAAGTAAGGCAAGATCCAGAGTTTTTTCCAATGCTTCTAAAGCAGATTTTACAGTCATGCCATGAAGGTCCAGCTTTTGAATTTCTTTTGTTGGTTTTTTGATTGGTGTATCAACAGTTTTTCTTCTTTTAATGATACCTTTGCTCTCAGATTGTGCTTCATTAAATTGATTGGGATTTAACCAAATTTTAATTGCGCCGGTGCCCACAAGATATTCACCCTTATTGTTTGGTCCTTCGACTATCAGGGCATATTTTTTTAACGGTGCGCAGTAAACTTTGGTGCCAGGTTTAAACATCTGATTTTTTTTGCAGGATATGCTTAATCACGCCAGCACTATCAACGTATTTTTGAGGGTTAAGAAGTGAACCATGATGTCTGATTTCATAATGTAAATGTGGTCCTGTAGAATTTCCACTGGTGCCAACTTGCCCGATTATTTGACCACGGCAAACTTTATCGGCTGATTTTACGGAGGTTTTGGCCAAGTGTGCATAAAGTGTTTCAAAGCCACTATTGTGAATAATAATCACACAATTGCCGTAATCCCCATAATTCCCTGAAAAAATTACGACTCCATCGGCAGTGCTGGTAATCGGTGTATTTTTATCGGTAGAGATGTCAATGCCTTGATGAAACTGATATTTGTCGGAAAAAGGAGAATTTCTCCAACCGAAATCTGAGGTAAGCAAACCTGAAACGGGAGAGCCGATTGGTAGGGAATTCAATCTGCTCAATGTTAAATCCAGTTCATTAGTGAGAAGTGAAATTTTATTATTTGGTTTTTTTGGTTCAGAATTAATTTGATTTTTGTTTTCCCAATCTCTGATGATTGGTGAGCTGGAAGAATTTCCACCACCCATTCCTTGTTTAAGAAAATAATTTGATTTTGATTTGATTTTTGATTTTTTTGGAGAATCTTCTTCGGACACAATCTCCGATCGATCAAGTTCGTTCAAAGCAGAATTTAAGGCATCAACTTTTTTCTTAACTTGACTTTCGTATTTTTTAAGCCGAGACAACTCATCATTCAAATTAACTGAAAAATCTTCTTTTTTCTCTAAGTCCAGCGTTGAAGTTAGATCACTTAGATTTTCTTCCAGTGGCAAATTGTTGATTTCTTCTTTGGCGATGGTTTCAAGGCTTTGGCTAGAAACTAAATATCCAGAGATTAGAATAATCAGGATATAGCAAATAAACAAAATTTTGGTTTGAACTGGTAAAAGAAACAACTTATTTTTTTTAAAACGGCTTGAATTCAACATAGAAAAACACTAACAAAATTTATAAAATCAAGTCTGTATGATTAGGCACATTAGCTTGGAGACTAACAACCAGGGTGAGAAAAATCAAATTTAGTATCAATTATCACGGTAAATCCTGCTTTTACTTAATATATTCGATTACTTAAAAATATTAATTAGTTGCCTATTTTTCGCAGATTATATCTGCCTGCTAAAAAATTAAATATTATTAAGCAGCTTGCTTAATAATATAGAGCATAACATTTGAAGAGTTTTTTAATTATGCTTGATGCAAATAGAGAAGCCTAAATCTCAGCCCAAGAATATTACATTGAAACCTCAGGATCAGGATGAGGTCAGGGGAAAAGTTGTGCCTTCTTCTGAAATAAATTTAAACGAATCTTTAGAAAAACTAAAAATAGACAATACCTCAGCGGGGGAGAAAGGAGGTCAAAGATTACAAAGAACTAAACAGCTTCGAGAAAGTACAAATGAGCAAATGTTGACAGTCGCTGCCGCAGCAGAAAGATTGCATATTAGGCTTGTTGAGAAGTGGGAATGGTCCAATGATGAAGTGTTTAAAGTTTTATCCAGTCTGAATCCTCAAGAGAGAAAATTGCTTCGAGAGTTTTATCAAATAAAATATAAAAACTCTTTAGACTCTGATGCAGAAAAAGACTTAGGAAAAGGAGAGGAATTAGAAAGATTTAAAACTTTCTTTTCTGAATCTTTGAATGTAAAAGCTAATCCAGAAAATAGAACTGAATTTTTAAAAAGCTTAGAAATTGCAAATAAAGTTTCCCCAAACATTTCCAATCAAGAAGCCCTGAATCAGGCAACAGCAATTTATCAAGCTCTCAGAAAAAATACTCTTTTAGTTGATCTTACTGAAATTCAACAATGCTCTGATAAAATTCATTCCTTAGTAACTGCTACAACTATTAAAGATAAATCGGCTAAAGCTTCAACAGAAGTTATTTCATTGCTGAAAAGAATTCAGTATTCTGCAAAAATTAGAAAAGAGGAAAACGATCAACTTACTGATACATTAGCAGCAACTAGTTCCTGTTTGGTGGTAACGGGGATTGCTTTTGCTGGAGCGGCATTTACTGGAGGTCAATCTTTATGGTTACTGGGAGCATTATCTGCGACCGGCAGTTTTGTTTCTACTGTTTCCATTAAGTCCTTTCTAAAAGGAGAAAGCTACGAATTATTTGGCCAGGAAATGAAAAAAGATTTAGCTTTTTCGGCAATAGAAGGAGTAATGCTGCCAGCTGGCGGGGCTTTGAGTGTTGGATTTGTGGGAAGATTACTTGCCCAAAATGGATATCTTACTCAAGGGATCAAACTTTCTTCCAAAACTGTTTTTGAAACTTTGAGCAAAGCACCTTTAAAATACCATCTTCTGCAAAATCTTGTGGAAGCTGGAAGTGGAGAATTCCTCACAGGATTTTCACAGCAAGGAGCAGCAGAGTATTATTTCTTTTGGAGTAAAGAAAAAACAGCAACCGAAGCCTTTGCTAATATGACAAGTGCCGGTGCTAATCGGGCTCTGACCGCTTCCGTTTTTACTCTAGGCTTGAATTCTTTTTTAGGTCTGGGAAGTTTTCTTAAATCCAGAAAACCTCAGTTGCTCATACCCCAAATTAATACTTCCACATCTTCTCTAGGAACTACCGTTGAACTTTCTTTGCGAAAAGCCAATGAAGCTTATCGAGTGGATGGCATTTTGAAGAAATTGGGCTTTGCAGATGGATTAACAGTATTGCCCAAAGTTTCTTTGGAAAATTTGAGGTTTGCTTTGCTTTCCAAGATCTCAGAACTTTCCACTCCTAAAAGCGCATTTTTTGGTTTTTTTCAAAATGAGAGCAGTAAACTTTTAAATGGCTATAATTTTTTATTACGAAATCTCAAATTTGCTCACTCCTCGGAAATTACTGAGAATTGCAGATTACTTGGTCTTTCGGAAATCGGTAATTTTTCCACTCATCATCCGACAAATATTTATCGGCGAGCTCAAGAAAAAATAAAAGAAGTTGTAAAAAATAATCGAGGAAATAAGACGCTCGTGCTTGAGGGAACAGCAAAAATCAATGAAGCAGCAGCTTTTCTTGTGCAGAGAGTTTTATTGCCTCATTCAACAAGGACTGGAATCTCTTTTGGATTAGGCACAAAATCTTGCTGGACTTTTAGTAATATTAAACAGAGAGAATTAACAACAGCTAACTATCAAACAGTTAAAGAAAATTACGAACAAGCGTGTAAAATTTTAAACTTTTGGCCTAATTCCAAAAATATTCTTCCAAATCTCAATGACCGAATGAAGAATGAAGTGATCAAACGTGAGGCCCAAATTGAAAAATTATTTCAAGCATTCAATGGTCATTTACCACTCGAAATAGGAAAATTACAGAAAGAAATTCAAAGCTTAATTAGTGCGAGGAACTATTTGTTAGCAATTACACAACATCAACAAACTAACTTACAGTATGGGTTTGGCAGAAAAGTTAAAGAGCTAATTATTTTTGTTGCTCGACCACTAACTCAAACAGTAAATTTATCGCTGCATTATATTAAATACGTTGTTTGGGCCATACCTCCAGGAACATTCAATTTTCTTAAAAGCACAGGGAGAATTGCAGAAAAGTATTTTCCTCCAATCTTACCTATTCGAACATTCCTGCAAAAATATATTTTCAATCTCATTCCCCCAATAATCAGATGGTCAAAACTTCAAGTTCGAGATTTCGTATTTGGTGATAAAACTAGAAATTTTTACCAACTTAAAAGTAGAATCAATAAGAGGGAAGAAAGTTTGCCAGTACTTCCGCCCTGGTCGGAATGTGCTGATTTTGACCCAGTCATTAAAAATGTTTTTAATGTTCCGAGAATTTTAGAAAAAAATTCTTTATTCGGAATTTCTCCTTATTATAGGGATCGTTTTGTTGATTATGGACAATACTTTCTACGTTCCGCAGTTTGGTTGTTAGTAGTACCATTTATCGCTAATAAAACTAAAGAAGAATTTAAACGGATCAAAACTAGAGATTATCGGGAAATTTTAAAAGAACTGGAAAATGATTTTCGTTCTGGTAATTGGCGTCTTGATTTTGAAAGATATCTGGTCTCATTTGATTGGAGTAAAAGAATTACAAAAAGATTTGCTTTTCTGGGAGATCGAATAGAAAGAAATGCCCGCAATATTGCTTTTCAAAGAAAAGGTGTAGAGTTAGTAGAGAAAAAACTCCGGGGAGAATTTGCCAATAAGCAAGAAGAAAAACAAAAAATGGCAGAGATAGAGGCTTTTAATCTATTTATAGTTTACGAGAACTTAGAAAAACTTTATCAATTTGTGTCTGGTGATAACTCCAGCCTTCAAGATGATGGGAAAATAGACTATCTTAAAAAATATGTTCTTTGGGAACCAAGAACGGCAGAATTTTATGAAAGAATAATTTCGGAAAAATTTCCTGATCTCAAAAAAGAATTTGAAAAATTGCTTGAAAACCAAGGAGTAGCTAATAACGATGGTTTTTCTAAATTGGAAAAACGGGAAAATGAGCTTACGAGATTTGAAGGAAAAGTAGAAAAAAAGATAGATAAAACTAACAAAAAAGAAGTTGGTACTTTGTTGCCAAAACCTATTCCGCCACCAAAAACTGTTAACTAATCAACTATTTTTTACTGGAAAGTAATTCCTTAGCGGATAATTCAAAATGTTTACTCACTTCTTTTCCGGCAAGCATTCCTGCTAAGTGTTTTACTTGCTCGTCTGGGGTCATTAATTTAACTTTAGTGTGCGCTCTGTTTCCCGATAAAACTTTTAATATTTCAAAATGATTGTCGGCAAAAGCGGCAACTTGCGGAGAGTGGGTGACTAAGATAACTTGTGTTTTTTTGGAAACTTTAAAGAGCTTTTCTCCGACAATTTGTGCTACGGCACCGCTGATGCCGCTATCGACTTCATCAAAAATCTGTGTTCCGGCGGCGAGTCTTTCGTTTAAGATGGTTTTTAAAACAAGTAGAATTCGGGAAAGTTCTCCGCCGGAAGCAACTTTTCCTAAAGGCCGGGGTGGTTCTCCGGGGTTGGCGCTAATTAAGAATTCAACTTCATCGGCACCAAGAGCAGAGGAGGAAGCAGGTTTAATATCAACTACAAATTCTACTTGCTTCATGTTCAGTGTTTGGAGATTGGTTTTAATCTGCTTGGCTAAATCAATACCCAGTTTTGTTCTTGCTTTAGTGAGTTGCGCTTCATCTTTTCTGAGGATTTGTTCTGCCTCTGTCAATTGCTTTTCTAAAGTATTTAGATCAAGCCCGGAGGTATCCAGTTCGGCCAGCTCTTTTTTAATTTTTTCAAAGTAGCTAATTAGTTCAGCTTCTTTTTTATTATATTTTCTTTCCAGTCGGGCAATTTCGGCGATGCGTTCACGGAGCAGCTCCAAACGTTCCGGTTCGGCAATTAATGAAGAGCCATAGTCTTGCAGTTGAATTTTTGCTTCTTCAATTTGCACTTTGGCTGATTCTACTAATTGTAAAATCTCAGTAATTTTAGGATCAAGCTTGGTTGCTTGTCGGAGAATTGTTTCCATGGTTCCCAGATGTGTTTCCAGGGAAGTATCTTCACCATCAATTATTTCCAGACAAAGATTTAATTGCTTGCTGATATTTTCCAGATTAGAGAGCTTATGTTGTTCTTGTTCGAATTCTGCTCTGCCGCCAGGACGAAGGCCTGCTTTATTTAGTTCTTGATATTCAGTTTTGATTTTTTCTAGATAAAAATCCTGCTGTTCTTTGCTTTTTTGCAAGGAATCGATTTTTCTTTTAATGGAAATATAATTTTCATAACTTTTAGCTACTGCGTCTTTTAGTTCTTGTTTAATTCCGAAATTATCCAAAAGTTGTAAATGCTCTGCCGAATCCAGAAGAGTTTGTTGCTGATGCTGGCCGGTAATATCAAGAAGATAGGGAGCAATTAATTGTAAGAGACTTGCTGTAACCAATCGGCCATTAATGTAAATTTTACTTTTCCCACTTTGATCGATTGTTCTTTTAATTAAAATTTCTTCTTCCAAAAGGATTTCATTTATTTCATCATTGGGAGTTGCTTCGAAATGTTTATGAGTTTTTCTGTAAAAAATTCCTTCCACAACGCAAGTGTTAGCACCGGAGCGAATTAAATCAGAGGAAGTTCTTTTTCCGGTTAAAAGATCCATTGATTTGAGAATGATTGATTTACCTGCTCCTGTCTCGCCAGTTAGAATATTTAAGCCGGGACCAAACTCAATTTCTAGATCTTCTACGGTTGCTAAATTTTGGATTCTTAAGATTGCTAACATAACAACAAATTTTTAGGGTTTTTACTGATTGGCCCACTTTAGCTTAATTCCAAAAATTTGAAAATAAAAGTTGGGTATAATTTTTAGGTTATTGATTGGCCCACTTCAGTTTCGTTGCGAGTATTTGAAAATAAGTGCGGACCGGAGATTTTACAAAATTTACATGATATTTTGAGGTGGTAACTTGGATTTGATCATCGGGAGTTAGTTCCATACCCTCTTGTCCGTCGATAGTAAGAAATACCGGATTGATTTTTGCTTTGTTTTCAGGACTTAAACTTAATTCAATAACTGAGTTGCCCGGAAGGACCAAGGGTCTGCTTGTTAAAGAATGGGGACAAATTGGGGTAATTAATACGGCATTAACTTGTGGGTGCACAATAGAGCCACCGGCAGCAAGGGAATAGGCAGTAGAACCATTGGGCGTAGCAACGATTACTCCGTCGCCCCGAAGATTGGCGGCAAATTCTCCGTTAATTTTAATTTCTACAGAAAAAATCCGGGCCAGAGCTTCTTTGGTAATTACGACATCATTGATTGCGTAGTAAGTTTTTAACTTTTGTTTGTTCCTGATAACTTCGATTTGAAAGAGTTGTCTTTTTTCGATTTTAATTTTTTTTGCTAAAGTAAGATCCAGTACTTTGAAGATCTCTTTAGTGGTAATTTCTGTGAGAAAACCCAGAGTTCCCAGGTTAACTCCGATGATGGTGGGAGAGATTTTTGAAGGATGTCGACAAGCGCTGATTAATGTGCCATCTCCACCGAGAACAATAAGAATATTGCATTTTTTTGTTAAATCTTCACGCTTGAGAATTTTAGAAGAATCAATATTTACTAGCCCACTTGTTTCTTGATCAATTACGAATTCAATTCTTTTTTTTTGCAGATAAGCGATTAAACTTTTGGTTAAAGGTTTTGCTTTGGAATGATTTAATTTGGCAACGATACCAATTTTTAATTTATTATTGCTCATTAAAATCTTTTCCAGCGATGATTGAGGTAATTCTTCCGGGCACTGAGGTCAGGGAATTGTAAGGTTGGAGCACGATTTCCTTGCTTTCTTCAGGAAGAGCAGAGCTAAAATAAAGTGGTTGAAATCCTGCCAAGACCATGCCGGCATTCCCCAAAAGATAAAGAGCATAAGGAGGAAATATTACTGCAGTTCCAATATTAGTGATGCTTTGACCCAGGCCTTGGCCATAGAACCAATGATTAAGATATTGATCCAGTTTTTCTTGGTTATTATTTTGATCTTTAACTACAGCAGTAAGTTCTTTAAGATTAAGTTCGCTTAATTGAGGATTAGTTTTTTCCATAGTTGCAGAGCAACTTAAAACGCATAAAATAAATGTCAGTTGAAAAAATTTCTTATAGCCAGTCAAGAATTCCTCTTCTCCAGATATAGAGTAAGCCTACGGATAAAATCAGGACGAACGACAGCATCGCATAAAAACCTTGCCAACCTAAGTGATAAGCTTGAATTGCCCATGGATAAAGAAAGACAATTTCCAAATCAAACAAAATAAAAATCATGCCCACAAGATAAAACTTAACGCTAAATCTTTCCTCGGCACTTCCTGTGGCTAGTGTTCCGCACTCAAAAGGTTCATCCTTTACTTTGCTTTCTCTTCTGGGGCCAATAAAGATTGAAAGCAAAAGCATCGTCACAACAAAACCGCCGGCAAGTATTGCCAGGACTAAAATTGGGAAATAGGAATCAAACATTATTTTCTCCGGTATTAATTATTTTCCTGAGGATAATATAATAGGGTTTATTTCTACAATAGGGGAAAATTATGAGACTGTAAGCTAAACTGTGTAATTTCCAATATCCGTTCGGAGCGCGGACTAAAGGGCAAGGTGCCTTGCAAGTTCGCGCTCCGAACGTATTATGCTTTTAATTACATATACGGAAATTCTAATTAATTACACAGTATAATTTACTGTCTCGCAATTATATTCATAACCTATTATAATTGTTTATAAAAGTTAAAACGAGCTTAAGAGAGTATGGAAAGTTCTTTAACAAAGCCGGAATTCAGAATAGGGAATCTGCACCAAGTCTTGGGATCACTACTTTGGTCATCAAGGTGAAAGGATGGAGCGTAGCGCTCGCGTTTCCATTGGTTCTTGCACCAGAGAGTGAAGAATTTTTTAATCCAAGAATTAATGTCATTTTTAGAATATTGCGGGAATTTTTTAATGAGATTTTCTGAAATCTGTACAGGTAAGAGTTTTTCCAAAAATGCTGCACGCTCGACGGCAGTTAGAAATTCATAAGGCATTAAGTCCTCTTCATCAGTTTGTTTGCTGCCCTTTGGTCGAAGCTCGGCAGTGGGTTCTTGTTCATTAACATATTTAAGAGCAGGGATTTTTATTTTTCCTTCCACTCCTTTAAGTTCTAACCATTTAAGCCAAGTGCGTAAATAAGCTTTATCAATTCCACCAATGGGCATTAAAGAGCCGGCGGTGTCTCCATCCATTGTGGCATAGCCAACTGCTGCTTCCGAGCGATTACTGGTAACTAGCAATAAGGCATTTCTTAAATTAGCAAACATCCAAGCCGATGGCGCACGAACACGGGCTTGAATATTTTGTAAAGTGATGTCATCAGTTTCCCAAGTTAATTTACGAGCAATACTTTTTTCTATCAGTTCACAATAATCTTTAATAATCTTACTGATGTTTAGTTCGACAAATTCTGCCCCAATTCCTTGGGCAACTTTTTCTGCCGCATTTCTTGTAGTCTCGCTGCTATTGTCTGTTGCTTGATAAACACAAAGTAAAAGCTTTTGGCAGAGCTCGGGGACGGTTTTGGCTACGATTTTTTTAAGACCTAATTTTTGTATTAAGACTTCGATCCCCAGTTCTTTAACAGCTAATTCCAACATTAAATAAACTAAAGAAGACACCGCCGAAGAATCAGCACCACCACTTAAAGAAACCACAAAACCTTGGGACTTACTTTTTCTTAGATAATCAAAGAGTCCGAGAGAGACTGCCCTGGTAAATTCTTCTTCTTTGATAGAATCTCCAAGTTCCCAATTTTCTTGAGTTGTGGAATTTCCTTTTTCATTTACTTCTTTAATTTTAAAATCAATTTTTATTTCCTTGTCCTTATCATCGACAAACATTTTCTTTTTTTTCTTTCTTATTTCTTCAAGATCAACAACAGCTGAAGTTAAGACTACATCTTGATAAGAAAATCTTGGCCCAATTTCGATTATTTCTCCGCAATTGGCAATAATTGTTCCGGCATCATAGATGGCCCGTCCGCTATCATTGCCTAAATGATTGCTATAGACATAAGCGGAATTGAATTCTTTTGAACCATTAGCCACTAGTTTTTTTCTGACTTCTAATTTACCCAGAGAAAAATGACTGGCACTGGGATTTAGAATTATTTCCACTCCGTGCTCGGCGAGTTTATAGCCCGGACGATCTTTTACCCAGGCGTCTTCACAAATTTCAAAGCCGATTTTTATTCCGGAAAAATTAAAAAAAACATCTCCGATTGGATAAACTCTCTGAGCAAAAGCAGCTAATTTTGTTTTATCCTTGGGCCAAGGTTTAAACCAACGTTGTTCATAATAAATTCCTTCTGAGGCCAGATAGCGTTTAGCAACAAAACCGCAAATTTCTTTGTTGGCAATAAGACAGGCTGTATTATAAAGAGCATCTTCTAAAAAAATCGGTAGGCCAAGGGCGACTACAATTCCTTCAGTAAAGGGAACAATTTCTTCTAATACAGCAAAAGAAGTTTCAATTAGGCCTTTGTTAAAAAAAGCATCTTCACAACCATAGCCGGTGATACAAAGCTCCGGCAGACAAAGAATTCCTACATTTTCTTTTTTGGCTTTTTCAATTGCCTGCAAGATATTTTTTTTGTTCCCTTCCCAATCAAGAGGGGTTTGGTTTAAGCAGGCAGAGGCTAGTTTGATGAGAGTCATATTAGTAACTTAAAATTATCATGACATTGCTATTGCAGCAGGCTGCGGACGAGGACCCTCCTTCGCTAAAGCTTGGGAGGGCAAGCTGTCCACGGTCCAGTAAAAGTCAAACCCTAAAAAATCTTTAAGTGTGAGATTATTTAGTGATCACATTTCTCTGGACTGCGAACGTTCCTGTTCACAGTCTGCTGCTAAATGAAATGCCCTGGAGGAGATTCGAACTCCTACGTCATTTCTGACACAAGGACCTCAACCTTGCCTGTCTACCAGTTTCAGCACCGGGGCCTGTCATTGCGAGCGAAGCGAAGCAATCTAACTGTCGGGTTTACCCAAGAAACAACACGGTTAGATTGCTTCGCTTCGCTCGCAATGACAAGTACTTTCTATTTGCTTACAGGAGCAGTGCTTTCTGTAGCAGTAGTTGTTCCTTCAGTTGTTGTTGCAGGTATATTTTCTGTCGTTTCAGGAGTTGCTGTTGTTGGTGTAGCAGGAGCGCTTGTGCTGCTTGTCGCCGGAAGATTTTGGAAAATTTCTCCTCGATTAATAGTTCGATGTTTGACACTGGATGCAAGAAACACCGAAGTGCACATAAAAATTAATGCAGAATAAGTTGTTACTTTAGAAAGTAGGCTATCAGCTCCACTGGCACCAAATAGAGTGTTACTACCTCCACCGAATGTTGCTCCTACATCAGCACCTTTGCCTTGCTGCAAAAGCACGATTAAGATCAAAAAAATTGAAACACAGATATGAACTACAGTTATAATTTGTTCTAACACTTTAAATTTTCTCCAAAACTAGGATCTCCTTTTATCTAGCTGTTTATTACTAGTCAATCCTCTGTTAATAAATATTTGCTACTACTAGCGGACTAAAGTCCGCGCTCCCCCTTTAGCTAAGCGCCCTTTTTTAATAAGTTCAGAAAAAACGTCCGGCTTTAAGCTAGCTCCTCCCACTAATGCCCCAGAAACATTTTCTAAAGACATAATTTCTGAAATATTTTCAGGGGAAACTGAGCCGCCATACAAAATCGGAACGGTTTTTCCATAAGCTGGAAAGAGTAAAATTAATTCCTCTCTAATACTGTCATGTAATCTGGAAATGATTTGAGGAGTGGCTGCTTTACCAGTTCCAATTGCCCAAATCGGCTCATAGGCGACAATTAATTTTTTTGCTTCCTGATCACTGATTCCTTGAAGAGAAATTTTAAGTTGATTTAAAACTTCCAAAGCTCCGGCACCGCTTTCTGAAAATTCTTTTTCTCCAACACAGACAATTGGTTTAATTCCGTGTTTTAAACAAGCCTTTGCTCTTTTAGAAACGTCCGCACTATTTTCGCCATAGAATTGTCGACGTTCAGAATGTCCAACAATTGCATATTCTACTCCAAACTCAAGTAACATCGGAGCGGAAACTTCTCCCGTATGGGCTCCCGAATCTAACCAGTGAACATTTTGCGTTCCTAAAGCTACGCCATCGATAAATCCCAAGTAGTCATGAGTGACACCAAGATATAAATAGGGTGGTGCAAAAACTACATCTTTCCCCCCATTTTCCAATGCACTGAATTCTTTGCGAAAAATATCAGCATAAGCTGAAATTTTTCCGATGGACATATTCATTTTCCAATTGGCAACAAAAAGTATTTGCATGAAAAATTTATTACTTTGCCATCATTTTTAATAAATCAATCATTCGATTGCAAAAACCCATTTCGTTATCATACCAGGCAAGAACTTTGATTAAGCGATTTCCAATGACCATGGTGCTGGGTAAATCTACTGTGGAAGAAGCCGGATTGCCGTTGAAATCACAGCTCACAAGTGGTTCATTACTGCATTCTAGAATGCCAACCAAAGGACCTTTAGCTGCACTGATAAAAGCATTGTTTAAATCGGAGATTGTCACATCTCTTTCAACTTCACAAACAAAATCAACTAAGGACACATTCGGTGTGGGCACACGCACAGCCAGGCCATCAAGTTTTCCTCTAAGCTCAGGAATAACCAAGGCCAGCGCTTTAGCAGCCCCGGTAGAAGTAGGGATCATCGAAAGTGCTGCTGCTCTTGCTCTTCTTAAATCTTTATGAGGAAGATCGAGGATTTGTTGATCGTTGGTATAAGAATGGATTGTAGTCATTAATCCTCTTACAATACCAAAATTTTCAAGAATAACTTTGGCAACAGGGGCCAGACAATTAGTAGTGCAGGAACCATTGGATACAATTTTGTGTTGGTCTTTGTTAAAAAGATGATCGTTTACTCCACAAACCACAGTTAAGTCTGCATCATTTGCTGGAGCAGAGATGATGACATGCTTGGCGCCGGCTTCAAGGTGTGCTGCTGCCTGATCCCTTTTGGTAAAAATCCCGGTGCATTCCAAAACAACATCTACTTCTGAATCCTTCCAGGGTAATTTTCTGGGATCTTTTTCACAAGAAATCCTGACTTTTTTCCCGTTAATTATTATTGAATTATCATCTGGCTTCACATCTCCAGTAAATTTCCCATGAATTGAGTCGTATTTTAGCAAGTGAGAGAGAGTTTTAGCATCAGTTAAGTCATTTACAGCGACCAATTCCAGGTGTTGATTTCCCATTGCCGCCCGAACTATATTTCTTCCGATTCGTCCAAACCCATTGATTGCGTATTTAATACTCATTGGTTTCCCCTTGTTAAACTGTTTAAAAATTCATATACCCCAGCATGCAAAAACATTGCACAGCTGATATGAAGCCATTGCGTTAACTAAAAAAAAGTGTGTGTTTAAGCACTTTTGTTGTTGTTAAACTGCAGAGGTAAATTGTCAATTCGTCTATGACAAAAGTCATTTTTGAATTAACAGACTGTGCAACAAAAGTAAATTGATTTGAAAATTTAGGAAGGTTTGTTTATGAGCTTTAATTTGGGTCTAATGTTTAGTTTTCCCTTAATGGTGGTTGAAGATGCAGTATCTTTAGGCAATGCTGTTCCCGAGGCGCCCGCAGTTGCTTCCAATCAACATTCGATATTAAGTTTGTTAACCGGATCAAGTCCGGTTGTTCAGGGAGTTCTGATAATTTTATTAATCATGTCAATCATCACTTGGGGAATTGTGATTAGTAAATGGTTAAAGATGCGTCTTGCCAAAAAGCAAAGCAGTAAATTCTCTGATGTTTTTTGGAGCAGCAGAAATTTAGCTCAGATCACTGAACTCAGCCAAAAATTATCAGCCAGTCCTTTGGCAAAAGTTTATGCAGCAGCACATCGTGAATTAAGTCATTTGATTAAATCTCAAGAAACCAGCGGCAATCCGGACATGGGAGATTTGGATAATATTGATCGTGCACTAAAAAGAGCAAAGGCGGAAGAAATTACTAAACTTGAACAAGGCACAACATTTCTTGCCACGACTGCCTCTTCTGCTCCTTTTATCGGGCTCTTTGGAACAGTCTGGGGAATAATGAACGCTTTTATCGGATTGAGTAAAGTTAAAAGTTCTTCCATTCAAGCTGTAGCCCCAGGAATTTCAGAAGCGCTGATTGCCACCGCAATCGGTTTGGCGGCGGCTATTCCGGCGGCAATTTTTTATAACTATTTTATGCAACAGGTACGAATAATGTCACGCAATATGGATATGTTTTCTGCAGAATTTTTAAACATTGCCAGACGACATTTTCTTAAATAAGCAATATTATAATTATTTTTTAATTTAGGAGAGAGAAAGTAACCGTGAGTTTTGATGACACTTCCTCAGAGTCCGGGGCAATATCAACGATTAATGTTACTCCCTTAGTGGATGTGATGTTGGTTCTGCTTGTTATTTTTATGGTCACTGCTCCAATTTTACAACAAGGGGTGGAGCTGGAATTGCCGCAAGAAACAATTGCTCCAATCGAAGGTGATGGTGAACAGCTTGTTGTTTCTATTGATAAAGCGGGAATCGTCTATGTCGGTGAAAGCAATGCTGTGGAAATAAAGAATATTGGACAAAAACTAAAAGCAATTCTGGAGCGTCGGCAAGATAAAAGAGTTTTTGTTAAAGCCGATAAGAATGTTCCTTATGGAAAAGTGATGGCGGTAATGGGAGCAATGCGCCGAAACGGAATTTTTAAAGTGGGCCTAATTACTGAGCCTTCAAACTGATATTATGTATTATGCGCGACGATAATGGATCATCTTTTTTTAATGGGATTTGCGTTTCTTTTGTTTTGCATCTTCTTTTAGCTGCTTTGGCTATTGTTGTCCTGGAACGTAATGCTGCCACTGCTTTACAAGGCGGGGAAATTTTTACAGTTACTTTAGAAGGAGGGGAACAACTGGGAGGAATTGCTCAAGTTCCCAAAGAGGGTCAAAACAAGGTTTTGACGAAACCGGAAGAAGTTAAAAATGAACTTCAAGAAAAAGAGGAAAAATCGGATCAAGAAAAAGATCTAAAAAAGCATAAAGAAATTGAAACAACAAAAGAAGAATATCACCTTGATCAACCGGCAGTTGTCGATGATCCGCAAAAATTAATTGAACAAAAAAAACTGGAAGAAGAAAAAAAATTAACTGAAAAAAAGCTTAAAGAAGAAGAGCAAAAAAAGAAGAAATTAGAAGAGGACAAAAAAAAGAAAGAACAAGAAGATAAAAAGAAGGAAGAAGAAGATAAGAAAAAACAAGAAGAAGAAAAAAAGAAGAAAGAAGAGGAAAAGATAAAGTCTAAAGAACAAGAAGCGGCGGATAAAAAGAAAGAAAAAGAAAAGCGTGATAAGCAATTGGCCGATACTTTAAAAAAATTAAAAAACCAATATGAGGGAGAATCCGCTGATGCCGGTGGTCAAGGCTTTGGGGCAGCTGCCGTTGGAGGCAAGGCGATGGGAGGAGGAACCTTAGCCAGCTTGGAAAAAGTTGCCTATAGCAATGCTTTACAAAAACATGTTAAATCTGGTTGGCATTGGCTAGGAGGTTCCGAAAGATTAGGAGCTAAAGTAAAAGCGCATATTCTTCCTAGTGGAGAAGTGCAAAATGTCGAAATCACAAAAAGTTCCGGAAATAGTAATTTTGATGACTCGGTAGTGCGAGCTGTGTTAAAAGCATCTCCAGTGCCGCCGGCTCCTGAATCAATATATCCAGATTTTGCAGTGGTGATTTTTACGTTTGATTCGACGGAGTAGTGGGAGAGGAAAGTGGATAACAGATATCTGAATTCCGAGATCAGATTTCTGAAATCGGAT
>CAYOOT010000007.1:19944-55481 GCA_964405665.1 uncultured Bdellovibrionales bacterium
TCGGATCTCCGATTTCAGACTGCTGATTTTATTTTAATGTTCTAAGAGGAAAAAATGAGTAATTTTTTGAAAAAAGTTTTTGTTTTATTATTTGTAGGGGCGGGTTTTATGCCCGCCCGAGCATTTGCCCAAACTGATATCAGAATTTCCGGAGCACAAGCTAGTTTCCCGATTGCTGTGCCGCAGCTTTGCGATCAGGGGGGAGCAGGAGATGAAAGCATAAAAATTGCTGAAACTATTTCTAAAGATTTACAAATTTCTGGATTGTTTAAAGTCTTGGATCCGGCGTCTTTTGTGGAACAAGCCGGTAAATGCGCCGCTCCTGATCGTGTGGGATATTCCGATTGGTCAGTAATTGGAGCTGAAGGCCTAGTCAAAGGCGAAATCAAACAAACAGGCGCTGCGATTGAAGTCCGAATGTATTTGCATGATGTTTTACAACAAAAGGCTGTTGTCGGTAAGCGCTATGAAGGGGAGACAGGAGATTCTTCCAAGATAGCTCATAAATTTGCCAATGAAATAGTGCGTTATTTTACGGGAGAGGCGGGGATTTTCGGAACCAGATTGGCATACGTTGCAAGAATGGGCCGTTTTAAAGAACTTTTTATCATGGATTTGGATGGTTCTAATATTCAACAATTGACCAGAGATCATGGCTTGGCAATGTCTCCCTCCTGGTCAAGAAACGGCGATAAAATCATTTATACCTCCTATAAAACAAGAAAACCCGAACTTTATACAATTTCTCCCGATGGTGGAGCAGCAAAACAATTAACTGAAAGACAAGGTTTGGAAATTGGCGCTAAGTTTTCACCTGATGGAAAAAGTATTGTTACCTCGGCTGCTATTGCTGGAATTTCAAAAATTGCGATTTTGGATTTAAGTGGGAGATTATTGGAAAAATTAACGACTTCAGATTCTATAGATGTTTCTCCAACGTATTCTCCGGATGGAAGTAAAATAGCTTTTTGTTCTAATCGAGGTGGGGGACCTCAGATCTATGTAATGTCTTCCAGTGGGGAGCCGGCTAAGAGACTGAGTTATACAAATAGTTCGTATTGCACTTCCCCTTCTTGGAGCCCTAAGGGGGATAAAATAGTTTTTGTTTGTCGAGCAGGAGGTAATCAGCTTTTTATTTCTTCTCCTGACGGGGGGCATCCTACTCAACTTACATATGCTGGAGATAATGAAGATCCTTCCTGGTCACCCGATGGTAGATTTATAGCTTTTAGCTCAAATTCTACAGGCGGAGCGAGGACTATATCTGTTTTATCGCTTTTGGGAGGTAGTCCAACAAAAATTGGCTCACCTCAATCCGAGGAAAGTCAGCCAGCTTGGTCTCCACTTCCGGAATAACTCTGTGTTTTGTGTGTAAATTGCAACTGGCTAATTTAAAATCTTTTTAGTTAAATTGCTTTTTTTAAAAAACATTCAAAATATTAAGGATCTTAGTTGCGAGAAATTATCATTTTAAGTATGTAAGCAAACGGGACTTAATTTACATAAAAAATGTGATTAACAATCCTTAATAATTTAATTTACTCAAGTTTATTTTTTAGGAGGAGCTGAGATGAGTAGGGCTAGTTTATTTTTAACGGTTATTTTATCTGCATCATTATTTGCTGCCTGCTCGAGTTCAAAGTCAGGAAACACATCTCCAGATGATGGAAGTGATGGATCTATACCTGCGGCTCAAGCTGGTTCTGAACTAGGAGATGTTTATTTTGATTTTGATTCATCTTCATTAAGTTCTAGTGCTCAAGATACTCTAAAAACAAATGCTCGTTGGTTACTTAGTAATTCCCGAGGGACACAAGTTGAAGGACATTGTGATGAACGTGGAACTAATGAATACAATTTGGCACTTGGTGAAAGAAGAGCAAGAGCAGCTTATGATTTCTTGAAAACACTTGGTGTGTCTAAAGACAAAATGAGTACGATCAGTTATGGTGAAGAATTGCCATTGGATGCTGGTCATAATGAAGCTGCTTGGTCAAAAAACCGCAGAGCACACTTTGCGCTTAAATAATTTTATTTAAATTTGTGTTTTGTTATAAGCCTCTTCATCATATGAAGAGGCTTTTTCATTTGTAGGGGACTATGTTACGCAATTTATACTTTTTAACGTTAATTTTTTTAACAACAAGTTGCGGTACTGAAAGAATTCAACAATTAGAAGATGATACTCGGCACTTAAAAAGCGAAATAGCTGATATTCGAAGTTTGCAGGCGCAGCAATCATCACATATTAATGAAATCAGATCACAAATTAGAAACATTTCCGGCAATGTTGAAGAAATACAACATGTTTCCATTGGAAAAACAAAAGAATTAGAAGCTTCGATTAGTCAACTGAAATCACGAGTTCCACCGCCTGCCGGGGTTCCGGAAGATTTATTAAATCAGGATGATGATCGTATTGCGGCAATCAAAGGCGAATCGGCAGATCTTTATCGTGATGCTTTGGGAGAAGTGCGAGCTGGAAATTTTGAATCTGCCAAAACAAAACTTAGTCAGTTCATAGAGGCCAATCCAGGGACAGCATTTACCGATAATGCAATTTTTTGGTTAGGTATTGTTTATGAAAAGTTAGGACAAGCCGATAGAGCAATAATTTCTTATAGCGAAGTTTTTCAAAAATATCCCGCAGAAGATATGGTGCCGGCGGCGCTTTATCATTTATCGGATGCTTTTTTAAAGATTGGCTCGAAGAGTGATGCTGTAGTTACCCTGCAAAAACTAATTGAAGAACATCCTAATAGCCCAATGGCAGCAGCGGGCGTAGAAAAGTTAAAACAATTACAACCCCAAGCGGTAAAGAGATCACCAAATCAAAGAAAGAGTAAGTAAATTTTTAGGTGAATGAAATATTTGTAGGGGCAGGGCTTCATAAAAACTAACCACGTTAGTTTTTATACTGCCCGTTTTACCAAAAACATGCTAAAGCGGGCACCCATAAAGGGTGCTCCTACGAGAAAAATCATCATGTGCAGATACATGCAATGCAAAAATTTTATTTATAATATTTAATGAGTAACTACTGTGAGAGTTGTCCGTTGTCCAAGCACATTTTTAAATCCCGAACTGCAGAAAAAGTTAGAGGATTCTGTAGTGGGATTGACCATCGGTAATTTTGATGGAATTCATCTGGGGCATCAACGACTTTTTTCAGAGCTTGACCAAAATCTTAAAGAATTAAGTACAAAACTTGGCAAACCGGCACTAAAAATATTAATCAGTTTTTGGCCCCATCCCAGACAGGTTCTCTCCGGAATTTCCCGAACTGAAGCATTATCCAGAACGGATTTTTTTAATTTAACGACATTTCGCAAAAAAACTAATTTAATTGCCGAAAACGGCTTTGATTATTTTTTCCCGATTCGTTTTAGCAAAACATTTTCCCGTTTGAGCCCGGTAGAGTTTGTTCAAGAATATTTTTTAAATATTTTACGCGCTTCAGTGGTAGTAGTGGGAGATGATTGGTCATTTGGGTCCGAAAGATTGGGTGATGCAAATGAGCTGGTGAGGCTAGGAGGGAAATATAATTTTTCGGTAAAAGTTATTTCAGCGGTAAGGCAAGAAAATCTGAGAGTTAGTTCTGGCAGTATCAAAAAACTTTTAAATCAGGGAGACTTTGCCGCCATCGCCCAAGGTTTAAACAGAAATTTTTCGGTTATCGGTCGAGTGGTAAAAGGTGCAGGCAGAGGCCGAGAGTTAGGTTTCCCTACAGCAAATTTAAAATTAATCAAACAATTACTTCCTGCTGATGGGGTCTATGCTGGTGTTGTCATCTATCAAGGAAAAAGGCATCCGGCAATTTCCAATATCGGTGTTCGACCGACATTCGGGGAGCATAAGAGAGTATTGGAAGTGCATCTCTTGGAAGAGCAAAATTTACAACTCTACTCCCAGCATTTAGAACTTGAGTTTATAGAAAAAATACGAGATGAAATAAGGTTTTCTTCCAAAGAAGATTTAGTGCAGGCAATAAAAATTGATATTGAAAAAGCAAAGAAAATCTTAAATGCAAATACTTGAAGAAGAAGAAATAATCATTGAACTTCTGACCGAGGAAAATATTAAGCGCCTTGATTTGTTTCTTGTAGAACAATTAAAAAAAAAGAAAAGTATTTTTAATCAGGGATTGCCGACTCGCAGTCAAATTTCTAATTGGATTGATAGTGGCGCCATTTCAGTTAATGGCAAAAAAGTTTTTAAAAGAGGGTTGTCGCTTGCTGCCGGTTCTACAGTGATTTTAAAAGTTCCTTTACCGAGAGTTCTAAGTGTCGAACCGGAAAAAGGAATTCTCTTTGAAATAGTTTATGAAGATAAATATTTGCTGGTAATCAACAAACCAGTGGGTTTGGTGGTACACCCGGGAGCGGGAACAAAAAAAGGAACATTAGTTAATGCTCTGCTTGATTACTTAGGAAGCGATCTTAAGCAAATCGGCAATGCCTTACGTCCCGGAATCGTGCATCGCCTGGACAAAGATACAAGTGGTCTGATGGTAGTTGCAAAAACTCAAGATTCTTTTCATGCTTTGAGCAAGCAGTTGAAACCTCCCAGAACGATGAAAAGAGTTTATCGCGCTTTGTGTTATCAACTTCCTAAAAAAAAACAAGGCTCAGCTCTTAATCCATCCGGGGATTCGGGCAAGATAAATTTAACTTTGGGAAGACATCCTACCAAAAGAACAAAAATGGCAATTTTAAAAAATGGTGGTCGGGAAGCGGTGACTTATTGGCAAGCAGAAAAATTTTTTAAAAAAGCTGTTTTATTAAAAGTAACTTTAGAAACAGGAAGAACGCATCAAATCAGAGTTCATCTCAATGCCGTTAATGCCGATATTGTGGGGGATAAAGTTTACGGCAAGATTTCTCCAGGTTTATCCAAAGATTTGGCAGTTGCTGTAAAAAAATTTGGTAGACAGGCCTTGCATGCTTCGGAATTGAGCTTTATTCATCCTGTCTATAATAAAGAAGTAAATTTTCAGGCACCGTTGCCTGAGGATATGCGGGAGTTAATTGAAAGATTTAAAAAATGATTTTTATTATATGGAAGTAAGCGGACTAAAGTCCGCGCTCCGTACGCTCTTTGCTTACATTGAAATTGCATACTTAAGCAAAACAGGTTCGGAGCGCGGACTTTAGTCCGCTTACTTCCATATAAATTATCTAAGGAATGAAGATTGAAATTAGCAGACGAAAAATACAGCAATTCTGTAATCGAACATCTAGATCGTTTAAATTTTAACGGCAATTTTTTGCTTCCGGCAAAATTGTTTCTATTTGAAGAAATCACTTCAACGATGGATGCGGCTAATAAAAAAGTTGAATTTTCAGAATTGACTGGGGTGGATTATGATTTTAAACTCTCTGACAAAATAAACTTTGATTCAGTTAAAATATTTTTAAGCCGCTCTCAAACTAAAGGTCGAGGGAGGAAACAAAGAGCCTGGAATTCAGCAAAAAGTGCAGGAATTTATACGACATATCTTTTTAAACCAAAAGTCCAACAAAATTTAGCAGGTTTTTCTTTGGTGATGGGTCTTGCTGTTGCCAAAACATTACAGCATTTTTCTATCCCTCTTTGTTTGAAATGGCCCAACGATATTTTATCTTTAGGACAAAAACCCTATAAAAAATTAAGCGGTTTACTTGTGGAAGTAAAATCAGTGGGGCAGAATATTGAAGAATTGCTTCTCGGAGTGGGGCTGAATGTTTATCAACAAGAATTTCCAGAAGACCTTTCGGCAATCAGTATGCAGGATTTTTATCAAGGAGAATTAAATTATTTTAATATTTTTAGTTTGCTGACATTAAATATCTTAGAGTTAGCCAATAAATTTTTCTCACAAGGATTCGCTGTATTTTTAGAAGATTGGAATAAATTATCTGGCATTAATGGAAAATTTATTAAATTCAAGGAAGAAAATCAAACAGTTCAGGCGCTTGTAAAAGGAGTCAATGCCGATGCTGGGCTAATTGTCCAAAAACTTAATTCCTCAACAGAAACAATCATTTATGACCCGGAAATAGCAATTGTCTGGTCCTTATAAATTCTGGCAAAATTAACCTCTAATTACACATCTAAACATCTATATTACTTATCAAAAGTTTATATCCGCTACTGTGGGCATAACTTTTCTGTGCAAACTAGGATAATGTTTTGAATCGCTTAGGGAAAATAATTTTACTTGTCTATTTTGGGCTGATCTTAATTTTGCCCTTGGGCTATATTGTTTATGCATATTATAGCAGAGAATTATTTTTTGTTTCAATTTTGTTATTTTTATCTTGGATCATTATTTTTTATTTGGTTTATGAACATGTACAGGTTAAGCGGCCAATTCAAAATGCCTTACAATTAATTGGTCTAGCCGGAACAACCGGAGATTTAAAAGATCAAATCAAACAATTTGCCGAAGAATTTTTACGATTTCATCGCACAGTAAATGCTTTTAGAAATGATCCTGCTTCAAAACCACAGAATTTGAATGCGAAACTCCGACGTATTGCCAAATTAGTTTACAAAGAATTCAAAGCTAATGCCGTGGAAATTGCTTTATTCGATGAAGTTTCACAAAAGTGGTCTCAAGGAATGGTTCTAGGATCTCCTCGTTCCTTAGATTGTCAGGGAATGTTTAACGAAATAAAAGAAGCAAGAGATAAAAAAGTTTTGTCCTATGGCAATTATCAAATGGTAGCGGCGCCAATGATTCTTGCTGGTGTGGTTTATGGAGTATTAAGAGTTGAAATACCCACTTCCAACAGACCTTCTAAAAATGATGCGGAACTAATCAATCTTTTTGCGACACAAGGCGCCTTGGCCTTAATGGATGCAAAATTTAACAGTGAACTCTTAAGACTACGTTTTGCCAATGAAGAAACTGTTAAAGCAAAAACAGGCTTTTTAGCAAATCTCAGTCATGAAATCAGAGGTCCTTTGGGGACAATCCTCAATGGGACTGAATTAATGCTCAATGGCTTGTGCGGTGCAGTAACAGAGGATCAAAATAGCATTTTAAAAATGTTACAGGGAAGCAGCAGACACTTACTGGATCTGGTTAACGATGTGTTAGATTATGCCAAAGTAGAAGCGGGTAAAGTTATTGTTAACAAAGCAGAACTTCCCGTTTATGAATTACTTGATGATTTACTTACAACTTTAAGACCGCAAGCACAAAACAAAGAACAGACTCTGGAATTAATTGATTTTGATAAAAATATAGCGGTTGTTTGTGATCGTCGCCACGCCCGACAAATAATGATCAACCTGATTACCAATTCCATTAAATATACTCCGGATAAGGGGGAGATTAAAGTTTTTGTTGAAGAAGAAGAGAGCGCTATTAAAATCATAATTGAAGACAATGGTATTGGTATTCCCGAAGATCAACGGGATAAAGTTTTTTCGGCTTTTGAAAGGGTGGAAGATAAATATGCGCAAACTCAAAACGGTACTGGATTAGGAATGCCTCTTGCAAGGAAACTAGCCTTAATCAATCAAGGTGATTTGGATTTTAGTTCAGAAGTTGGAAAAGGTTCCAACTTCTGGTTAACACTTCCAAAAACAGAGCTGAAAATTACAATACCAAAAGAACAAGAAGAAACTAAGAGTGTTACTATTCAAGGAAATGGAGAACAAATCTTGATAATTGATCATGATCAAAGTTCCGTTAAGGTTTTAAGTACATACTTAAGTAGTCAAGGCTTTAAGATTTTGACAACAAAGAATAAAAATGAAATTCGATCTTATATTGAAAAAAAGAAATTTGACTTAGTTGTTATAGAAAATGATTTTCCGGATTTGCCAGGAGAAGAAATTTTAGGATTGCTTAAATCCAGTGAAAAAACAAATAGAGTGCCGATAATCTTACTCAGCGCCAAAGCCTTTGTTTTTGATATTGAACGTTTTTTGAAGCTGGGAGCAGATCGCTGCTTATCCAAACCTTTTGAACTAAAAGAAATGGCTTTTACGATAAGGCAATTAATCGATCAGTTCAAGGAATTGAATTAAAAAATTACTGAAATAATTTTGATGTAGGGGCACCCTTTATGGGTGCCCGGAATTCCAAATATATTGGTTATCCGGGCACCCATAAAGGGTGCCCCTACATTCTGTTGTTCTTTTGCCAAGATTCTAAAATTTTGGTATTAAGATCCCATGTCTACAGCAAATGCCAAAGTAATTAATGTTGAAGAAGTAATGCAACGGATTCGCTCCGAAGTAAAAGAAGCAAGCTCAAAAGGGCGTTCCAATCTCCCCCGTTACACTCCGGCTAATGAATTTAAACAAGACGATGGAACAGCCTTAATCGATTATGATGAGTTAAATTTCATTAATGCCCACTGGCAAGATTGGTCAACGATAGAAGATCTTAGTTCTCACCGAAAACTGTTAGGACCATTTATTGTCAAAGCAAAGAAATTTATTGTTGACTTGGTAATGAATACTTGTTTGCGAGGGTACTTTGACCGGGAAAGACAATTTCACTTGAATCTAGTTCGTTATTTAAACGCCAATGCCCGTTATGTTGATAATCGGGACTACAAAAATTTTTGGCAGTTGGTTAAAAAGGTTGATAGCGATGTTTCTGCCTTAAATGAGAGAATGGATCGTTTATACGATCAGCTTTCTTCCACAGTTCTTTCGCTGCAAGAGGAAATTGCTGAATTAAAAAAACAAAGTAATACAAAATAATTAGGATTATGACTGAACCTAAAAATATTCTTATTCTTGGGGTACAGGTGCCTTTTACCCAAGGCGGAGCGGAATATTTAATTTCTGGTTTGATCAGAGAATTAAGGAAAAAAGGGCATTTTGTGGATTTAGTGCAACTGCCTTTTAATGCCTTGCCTAAAACCAAAATAGCAAAACATCTTCAACTCTGGAAATCATTGGAGCTGGATAATTTTGCCGGAAGGAATGTCGATTTGGTAATACCGACAAAGTTTCCTTCTTATTTGGCAAATCATCCCAATAAAGTTTTATGGTTGGTTCATCAGCATCGGCAAGCTTATGAGTTGTATAATACTCGTTTTGGAGATTTTTCGGAAAATATAGAAGATGAAGCGTTAAGACAATTGATTTTTGAGGCTGATGCCGAAGGAATCGGATCTTGTAAAAAAGTATTTACCATTGCCCAGAATGTTTCCAATCGCTTGGAGAAATTTCAAGGAATTAAATCAACAGCCCTACCTCCGCCACCTCCTTTGGGAAATAATTACCATGCTGGAGAAAAAGGAGATTATATTTTATCAGTGGGAAGACTTTGCAGTATTAAAAGAGTGGATTTGATTGTGCGAGCAATGGCAGAAATAAGTCGCAGTCTTAAATTGAAAATTGTTGGTTTAGCTGATGAACCGACAATAGAAAACTATTTAAAAAGTGAGATTGAAAAGCACCACTTGTGGGAGAGAGTTGAATTTTTGGGTAGGGTCAGTGATCAGGATTTGTTGGCACTTTATGCCAATTGTTTTGCTGTTTATTATGCTCCACATAATGAGGACTATGGTTTTGTTACTTTGGAGGCACGGGCTTCAGGGAAGCCCGTGGTGACTGCAAAAGATAGTGGGACAGTTTTAGATTTTATTAGAAATAATGAAAATGGATTAGTGGTAGAACCCTTGGAGAAAGAAATCGCAGGGGCATTTAATGGATTGTGGGAAGATGAAAATTTGTATTCTAAATTATCTTATCAAGAAAATCCTTTAGATTTATGCTGTTCTTGGGATAAAATAGTGAATGAATTGACTGGCGAAGAAAAGGAGTATTAATCATGCAAGAAATACATTTCCATAAAATGGAAGGTCTGGGTAATGACTATGTCTATGTGGATTGCACCAAGAAAGAGATCGCTGATCCGGAAAAAGTTTCTATTGCCGTTTCAGACAGACATTTCGGGATTGGAGCGGATGGTTTGATTTTAATTTGTCCTTCCCAGACTTCAGATTTTAGAATGAAAATGTATAATGCCGATGGTTCTGAAGGCAATATGTGTGGCAATGGTATTCGCTGCGTCGGTAAATTTATTTATGATTTAGGTTTAAGCAATAAAGAAATTCTAAAAATTGAAACAAAGGCCGGAGAGAAAGTATTAGAACTTAATGTAAAAAACAACAAAGTGGAAACGGTTCGTGTTGATATGGGAGAGCCGATTTTGGAAGCGGCCAAAATTCCGGTACTTGCTCAAACAAAAGAAGTGATCCGTCAGGAAATTAATATTGCCGGAGAAAAATTAGAAATGACCTGTGTCTCCATGGGCAATCCCCATGCGGTAATTTTTGTAAAGGAAATCACTGATCATCTTGTTTTGGGAATCGGTCCGCAAATTGAAAAAAATCCGCTATTTCCCTCTCGTGTGAATACAGAATTTGTGGAAGTGCTGGGCAGAAAAGAATTAAAAATGCGGGTTTGGGAACGAGGATCTGGTGAAACACTTGCTTGCGGTACCGGTGCCTGTGCCGTAGCTGTGGCTGCTGTTTTAAATGAATTTGCGGAGCGAGAAGTTACTGTGCATCTTCTAGGCGGAGATTTGAAAATAGAATGGGCAAAAAATAATCATGTTTTTATGACTGGCCCGGCAAAATTTGTTTTTGAAGGGACAATTAGAGTATAAAAATAGTTAAGAGTTAGCAAGAGATTGGGTAAACAGATGGAGGTTGCTTCGGTCGTCGCTTTGCTCCTTCCTCGCAACGACAATTTTATTGTGAGTTTTTGCGAAGCAAAAACTCCTAGTTATTAGTGAAGTGGCTTAGCCATTGGACATTCATCAGGAAGACCTTCTGTTGCAACGGCCTTATTCCAGCCGTCTAGTGCTGCTGTTTTGTAGGCTTGGGCCAGTGTGGGATAATTGAATACGGCGTTTACAAAATAATCGATGCCGCCATGAAATCCTAAAACGGCTTGTCCGATATGAATTAGTTCTGTTGCTCCTTCTCCGATAATATGCACTCCCAGAAGTTGTAGGGTCTGACGGTGAAATAATAATTTTAATACTCCAACCGTATCTCCGATAATTTTACCTCTTTCAATTTCGGCAAATCTGGCAATTCCATATTCATAAGGGGTCTTGGTTGCCCTAAGTTCAGTCTCGGTTGAACCAACTGTAGCAATTTCCGGAATTGAATAAATGCCATAAGGAAGTGGAATATCAATTGTAGAATCAACTAGTCCAAAAGCATGACAGGCCGCTCTTCTTCCCTGTTCCATTCCCGTGGAAGCAAGTGCGGGAGAACCAATTACGTCTCCGACTGCATAAATATGAGATTGAGTTGTTTGAAAGTTACCATTAACAGTAATTAAACCTCTTTCATTGCTTGCTATACCAATTTTTTCCAATCCCAGATCGTCAACATTTCCCACTCGTCCTGCAGAAACTAACAGTTTTTCGCTAACAATTCTTCTGCCGCTTTCTAAATAAGTAACTGCTCTGCCATCAGGCGAAGCGCAACAGCTTAAAACTTTATCTCCGGTAATGATGCAGGTTTTTTGACGACGCATGTTATAAACAAGGGATTCTATTAACTCCGAGTCCAGAAACCCGAGAATAGAGTTTCTTTGCTCTAAAATTGTAACTTTTGTTCCCAGAGCAGAAAACATTGAACCATATTCGCAGCCAATTACTCCTCCGCCAACAACAGTCAGTGAGCTCGGTATACGATCCATTCTTAAAATATCGTCACTATCTAAAATTATCCCATTACCAAATTGAAAGGAATCTGGTCGCCAGGGTCGAGTACCTACGGCAATAATTGCTTTTTCAAACTTAATGGTTCTTTCCGTATCTCCCAAAACTACGCTAATCGAATCTGGACTTAGAAAAGAGGCTTTGCCGTAGATTATTTCTGCTTTATTTCTTTGTAACTGAGAGCGGATAGTTTGTTCTATTTCTGTTTCAATGGCATCTGTTCGATCAGTTAAATCTAACATTTCAATATTCTGCTTCACACTATAAGCTTCTCCGTAGTGACTGCGTTCTCGATAACCGGAAAGGTGCATGATTGCTTCGCGAAAGGATTTACTGGGAATAGTTCCGTCATGGAGACAATTTCCTCCAACTTTAAAATTAGCATCAATAATCGCTACTTTTTTGCCCAGTTTTCTTGCTTGGATTGCCGCTTTTTGCCCACTAGGGCCACTGCCAATAACAATCAAATCAAATTTTGGAATTTTACCCATAATGTAGGGTTATCGACTAAGTAGTAAAAAAACAATAGCGGTTTTTATAACAAAAGTTCATAGAAAATATTAAATTTTGCCAGGTTTAGAAGTTTTTTTAAAAGGCCGATAGCATTGATATTGGCGGTGATTTTTATCAATTCTTTAAGACGTAACTTGATATGCAAGACGAAGATATAGACAAAGCAACAACAGCCGGGAAAAAGCCACCTAAAAGAACGCTTACCGCTCACGAGGGTCTGATGTTTTCCAGTACCAATCCGACCAATAAAGACATTTTAGAACATGAACAAAATATTGAAACTTTTCATAAGAAAATTCCGGTCAAAGTGACCAGATATAATGATGCTTATTATGAGAAGCTCAAAGAAAAGCAACTGGCGAAAATCAAATCATTCATCGCATTTATTGTAATCTTAATGATTCCTCTTGCAGCTGTAAAAATTTTTTATTCCACAAATAGCAAGCCACTTTACGAAGTGAAAATGTCGGATGAGGAAGAAAAAGAAGAGAAATTAAAAATTAAGTCTAAAAATACGGGCTTAAAAGCCGCAATGGCATTAGCCAAACAAGGTTCAAAGATCAACGATAACGTTGAGGTTGTGGGCGACGACGATCTTTTTGATCAAGAAGGGATTGTCGGACTTGGTAAAAAAAAGGGTAAAGATGATAAAGGAAGCAGCGGAACCGAAGATTTACCAGATAGTTTAAAAGAGTTTACTGGGGATGTTTTTAGCGCCAATGAAGAAAAAGACGAGGATGAGGACAAAGATCAACCCAATGTAATCTATTTAAATCGATTATTTGGCTTTAAAAAAGATGGGGACAAGGAAAAGACCCCAGAAGAAAAGAATAAGGAAATAGCGGAAAAAGAAGCAGCTGAAAAAGAGATAGAAAATTTAAAAAAATTAAGCAGCAAAGAAAGCATCAATTTTGATGATCCATTTAAATTAACTAAAATCGAACCGTTTTTTGAAAATTACCCAAGTTTAAAAAGTATTTTAGAAAAAACCAAAAGCTTAGATGTGGAATTTTTAAAACAAATTGTTAGTCTCTCGAAGAAAGGAATTAATGAAAAGTTACTTAATCAAAAATTAGAAACAAGGTTTGAGTTAGAAAGTACTATCAGCAAAAAAGAAGCCGCTTCTTTGGAAAAAAATGATTTAAAAGAATGGACGGCCAATCAGGTAAGTTATTATAAAGATCTGGAAAAATATTTAGTTGATGCCAATGCCTTACTGGATGAAGAAAAACTGAAATATTTAAAATGGATGACAATTAAAGAGAGATTGGACAAAAACAACTTGATTCAACTCGTCGTGAATTTTTCCGAGAAGGATGAAGAAAACTCTGAGATTAAAAAAGAGTTTGTTACAAATTGGGAAGAATATCGGAACATGGTTTATTCGGAAGAGAGTACTTCCAAAAGACTGAAGCAGATCGCTTTAAAAGAAAAAATAATTAACGAAATTGGAACCACTTCTACTAAAATTTTTCTAATAATGACCATTCTGGCTGATTCCATCAATTTCTCGGAAGCAGAGAAAGCAAAATTATATTTGACATTTAAATTCATTGATAAAAATCTTTCCAAGAATGATAGTAAGGAAAAACTAATTAACGGATTAGAAAGTTATCGTAAAAATATGGAAAGAAAACTTCAGGAGGAAGAAGCAAAGTTTTCTGCTGATGAGGAAAGAAGCTCTCTGATCTTAAAAAAGCTTAAATCTAGTAAATAGCGATGAGTATTTTAGAGGATCAGTCAAAACAAATCAAAGAACAGCTGGAGTTTTGTCCCTATCCGCGTCCGGAGACTGCTTTGAGTAATTGGGAAAAATTGACCCTGGCTGATAATCAAGAAGTAATCAGGGTTTTAAAGATATTAACAAAAAAGTTTTCGATTAATTCTATCGCTGAAAAAGCTTTAACTGAAGAAAATGTTAGTGCCAATTTGGAAGATGCTTTCCAATACTACTCAGGCAAAAAATTTTCCTCAAATCTAAACAATTTCTATTCGGCACCAAAGAATCTTCCACAAATATGTTTTTCTGCTCCAGCAAGCTTAAGTCGAGGAGAAGTTGTGGATTTAGTATTTCAAAGTAATTTTGTTCCATCTTATCAACCTTTCCTTGAAGAATTTTCTCAGTATAAAGAAAATCAAAAAGTTTATGCCCGAATGTGGAGGCACCCCAAAGGAGAGAGTTTAGGAACTGTCATCGGCGTGCACGGCTTATTTATGGGAGATCCACGAATAAATGCGGTAACTTTAGTGCCGGGATTTTTCTTTCGTCTGGGCCTAGATGTGATTCTTTATGAAATGCCCTATCATGGGAGAAGAATTCCCGCAGGAACAAATAATATCAGTTTATTTCCAAGTTCACATATTGCAAGGACCAATGAAGGCTTTGCTCAAGCCATTTATGATTTGCGGTCCCTTGCCGCTTGGGTCGCTTCAAAAAATGATCGACCGATTGGAACTTTTGGAATCAGTCTTGGTGGCTATACATCTTCTCTTTGGGCCTCATTGGATAAGCTTGATTTCGCGATTTCTGTCGTTCCGCTTGTTTCGATGAGCGAATTTGTTTGGAAATTTATTAAAAATGAGAATATTGCCAAGAAGATTAAGGAGCAAAATTTGGAATTGGGGCAAATTAAGTATGATGATCTAGCAGCCCTTTATGCAATGCATTGCCCTCTGAATTTTCAGCCACGCGTACAAAAAGAAAGAAGAATGATTATTGCCAGTAAGGACGATCCGATTATTCCAATAGAACAGGCAGAACTTCTTTGGAAACATTGGGACAGTCCAAAAGTTCATTGGCTTAGTGGCGGACATTTGGGGCAAGTAGTGGAGGATCCGGCCTTAAAAGCACTCTATGAATTTTTCTATTCCAATGATTTATGTCATAAAGAGCCTTTAGATATTTATTAATAAATTAATAAGGCTATAAGCAGTTTCGATGGCAAAACCAGACTTAAACCGCAAAGAAAAGCTAGACGAGAGCTTGAAATTGCCGCCAATAGAAGTTCCCGAGGCCGAAAGAATTAACAATCGAGCAAAAAACAATATCGAATATGGTTTGGATGAAAAATTAATCAGTCCAGCAGATGCTGAATATCTCAGAAATTTGCCTGATGCAGAGAAAAAACTTGATCAGGCGATCAAGGCGAATGAGGCAGGAAGTAATATTCTTAGAGGTTTGAAAAATGGCTGGATTAATCAAAAGGACGCTCAAACTTTGCGCAATATTAGTCCTAGAGATCTACAGAAAAGATTTGACTCTTCAACAATGGCTAATGAAGCAGGGAAAAATATCGATATAGGTTTAAATGAAAAGTTGATTACAGCGGCCGATGCTGAAAGAATTCGTAATATTCTTGATTTTGGACAAAGAGAAAATTTATCGCTCCGGGCAAATCGTATAGGAATTTTAATCAAAGAAGCTTTAACAGAGGAATTAATCAGCGGGGCTGATGCCAGGGCATTACGAAAAAACAGTAATATACTGCAAAGACAATTTTGGGGATCTCAAGCCTATTTTGCTGGAAAAAACACTAAAACAGCTTTAGCAAAAGGACTAGTCAGCCTAAAAGATGCAGAGACAATATATCGAACAAAAGACTTTACTCTTCGATATGATTTGGCAGCTAAGGCCAGTGCTGCAGGAAATAAAATAGAAGCTGCTTTGAAGAATAAACTGATCAATAAGCTGGAAGCGGAAACAATTCGCAATATTCCGGACTTTGATCTACGCTTAAAAACTATCTCAGGCTTAATTAAAGACAGAGAACATTAATCCCTTCTTTTTTTAATCTTTAAAAGAACATAAAGTAGAGCGATTTCATTACTTTGCGCAATTCTGCTGAAATGTGCTATTAAAATCTTCCCAGAAAATATAATTTAGACATGGTTTTTATGCAAGAAATGGATGAGCAGTCACTGATTCGAAAAGAAAAGCTAGAAAAGATCAAAAAAAATTCTTACCCTTACCCTAATGATAAAAAAGTTGATACCTCAGCCTCCTTTGCCAAAGTAGTTGCCGCAGAGACTAAAGAAAAATCGGATCAAGAAAAACCAAAATTAAATTTGGCGGGAAGAATTATGTCGGTGCGGGAAATGGGGAAGGCCAGTTTTTTTAACCTCCAAGATCGCTCGGGACAAATTCAAGTGTACATCAAAAAAGATGAGGTGGGGGAAGAAGTTTATAATAATTTTAAAACATTTGATTTGGGAGATATAGTTCATCTTCAAGGCTATGCTTTTTATACCAAAACAGGTGAACCCAGTATTCATGCAACAGGTATTTCTTTGTTAGTAAAATGTTTACATCCACTTCCTGAAAAGTGGCATGGACTAACTGATGTGGAAGTGCGGTATCGCCAAAGATATTTGGATTTAATTGTCAATCAGGAAGTGACTAATACTTTCATTAAACGAGCAAGAATTATTGCCATTATCAGAAGGTTTTTTGATGAACGTGATTATATTGAAGTAGAAACTCCGGTGATGAATACGATTGCCAGCGGAGCAGCAGCGCGACCTTTTATCACGCATCATAATGCCCTCGATCTGAAATTAAATATGCGCATTGCCTTAGAACTGCCCTTAAAAAAATTAATTGTCGGCGGGTTGGAGCGAGTTTATGAGATAGGAAGAGTTTTTAGAAATGAAGGAATATCGACAGAACATAATCCTGAATTCACAATGATTGAGTTTTATCAAGCTTATGCCACATACGAAGATTTAATGAATTTGACTGAAGAACTATTAGTAAAGCTTTGTGATGAAGTGGTGGGCTCGAGAGAAGTTCAGTTTAAAGGTTTAACGGTAGATTTTAGCCCTCCTTTTAAAAGACTGACCATGGCTCAAGCAATCCATGAATTTTCCGATTTTCCAAAAAAAATCAGCTTGGATACTTTGGCGGGAGTACATCAGGCGGCAAAACATTTTGCACAAAATGATATTTTAAATATTCAAGACTATGGTCTTGCTCTATACGAAGTCTTTGATCGTTGTATAGAAAATAAAATCGTTAATCCGACTTTTATTACCCAACATCCCACAAGTATTTCTCCTCTTGCTCGGAAAAATCAAAAGAATCCTGAGTTCACAGATCGCTTTGAATTAATGGTTGCCGGAATGGAACTGGCGAATGCTTTTAGCGAGCTTAACGACTCGGAAGATCAGCGAGAGCGTTTTGATCAACAATTAAGAGTAAAACTTGCCGGAAATGATGAAGCAATGGATTGTGATGAGGATTTTGTTACCGCCTTGGAATATGGATTGCCGCCTACTGCGGGACAAGGGATCGGAATTGATCGTCTGGTGATGTTATTAACAAACTCCGTAAGTATTAGAGATGTTATTTTATTCCCCACAATGCGCCCTTTAGCCAATAGTTGATATGCCCACTTTTTTTGAACGATTCGTTGCCTTCAGATATCTGAAAAGTAAAAGAAAAGAAGTTTTTATTTCAATTATTACTGTTATTTCTGTAATTAGTGTTGCTCTTAGTGTCATGGTTTTAGACATTGTGCTTTCAATCATGACCGGTTTCGAAGATGAGTTGCAAGCAAAGTTAATCGATGCCAGTGCCCATTTGACAATCAAGCGTTTTGCGGCGGATGTGGAGCATGTTGATCAAGTAGTGGAGATTATTAAAAAGGATCCTGATGTTACAGGAGTTTCTCCTTTTACTTACAATCAAGCTTTACTCAGTACCCCAGCAGGTTCTCGAGGCCTTTTGATTAGAGGCATTTCCAATATCAAAGAAGCCACAGAGAAATTAGAAAAAAATTTAATTCAAGAAAGTAAAATTAACGATTTATTTAATCCTCCGTTAATGGCAGTAAAAAGACCGGATGGTACTGAGGATGAAGTGCAATTGCCGGGATTGATTGTTGGAAAATCATTAAGTGATCGTTTGGGTTTATCTGTTAATTCAGTGGTAACAGTTTTATCTCCGCAGTTTGGCAATACTCCGCAAGGTTTGGTGCCGAAGACGAGAAGGTTTTTAATTGTGGGGATCTATAGCTCGGGTTTGGTAGAATACGAAAATGGTTTAGCTTATGCTTCTATTCCCGAAGCTCAGCGGTTTTTTAGTTTAGGAGACAGTGTCTCGGGAATAGAGGTTAGCGTAAAAGATTTATTTCAAGCAAAAGTGGTGGGAGAAAGAATCATCAATAGTTTATCGGAGGCGGGAATTAGTCTTTATGCTACGGATTGGACCGAGCCCAATAAAGCGCTTTGGGAAGCGATGAAATTGGAAAAACAAGTTTATTTTATTGTTTTATTGCTTTTAATTCTGATTGCCAGTTTTACTATCGTTAGTACTTTGGTGCTGATTGTGATGGAAAAGGGAAAAGATATTGCTGTGCTTAAAACTCTAGGTGCCAGTAATAAAATGATTGTTAAAATTTTCATGCTCCAAGGAATGATTGTGGGAGGTTTGGGGATTTCTCTGGGAACAATTTTGGGTTTTAGCGGTTGTATAGCTCTTCGGGAATTTGGTTTTCCTTTAAATGAAGCAGTTTTTTCTTTAAAACAAGTTCCGGTGCATATGATTCCCAGTAATTTTATTTTGGTGGCGGTTGCTGCTTTTTGGATTACATTTTTTGCCGGAGTTTATCCCGCAAAAAGAGCTTCCAGTTTAAATCCTGCAGAAGCCTTGAGGTATGAATAATGCAAGTGCAAGTAAAAAATTTAACGATGCATTATAATGATGCCGGAAGAATTGTAGAGATCTTTAAAGATCTAAACTTGGAAGTTGCTTCCGGAGATTCACTGGCCATCATGGGCCAATCCGGTGTCGGTAAGACCACATTACTTTATTTGCTAGGCGGATTGGAAACTCCCGTTTCCGGGGAAGTGATTGTGGGCAATACTTCTTTACAGAAATTAAAAGGCAATAACGAAGATTTGGCTAAGTTTCGAGGTGAAAATGTAGGATTTATTTTTCAATTTCATAATTTACTGGCTGAGTTTTCCGCCTTGGAAAATGTGGCCATGCCTCTTTTAATCAAAAATGTCTCCTGGAATTTGGCCAAAAAAAAAGCAGAAGCATTGCTTCATAAGGTGGGTTTAGCGCATCGCTTGACTCATCGTCCTACGGAACTCTCCGGTGGGGAACAGCAACGGGTCGCCATTGCCCGGGCTTTAGTTACCAATCCCGGATTAATCTTGGCCGATGAGCCTACAGGGAATTTAGATCCAAAAACAGGGAAAGATATCAGAGATTTATTATTACAACTTCAAAAAGAAGAAAAAATTACTTTAATTTTGGTTACGCACTCCCAGGAGCTAGCTTCTAGAATGAATCATGTAGTAGAGTTATCTCTTCAAGGAATTAAGGAGAAAATACAATGAGACTAAAATTTTTTAAGCCGCGGCTGTATTATCCTTTTATTTTTTTGATCCTCGGATCAATTTTTTCTCCTTTATTCGCCTTAGCGGAACCGGCTATTAAAAATATTCTTGTCGAAGGAAATGTTAGAGTGGATGATTCCACCGTACGTTCCGCAATAAAATCAAAAAAAGGCCAAGTTGTGGATCGCACTCGGGTTAGTGCTGATATCAAAGAACTTTATCGAACAGGATTTTTTGATACAGTTGATGCCAAATATCAAACAATAAATAATTCTAAAGTAAATTTGATTTTTATCGTTAAAGAGAAACCTGCGATACGAAGATTAATTTTTGATGGAAATAAAGAAGTTGATCAAGCCAAACTTAAAGAAAAATTTAATTTGGCAACAAGATATTTTATTGATTTGAAAAAAATTAATTCCGGAATTGAAGAATTAAAAAAATATTATCAGGAAGAAGGTTTTTATGAAACAACAATCGATTATGAAACCGAGAGTGTGGGGGAAAATCAAGTTGATTTGAAAATCAAAATTTCCGAAGGCGAAAAACGAAAAATTCGCAAAGTTGCTTTTGAAGGCAATAAAAATATTGATTCCGATATCTTAAATGGCTTGGTTGATACTGCCAAATACAAATGGTGGAGTTCCTGGCTGACTGGTTCAGGTGTGGTTAAGCAGGAAGCTTTGGACAATGATGTCCGAGAGATTAGTAAACATTATTTAAACAATGGATATATCAATGTAAAAGTTGCTACTCCCGTAATTGAACAAATAGAAGAAGGAATCAAGGTAATATTTCGGATAGAAGAAGGGGAAGTTCATGAGTTCGGGTCGATTTCTGCCAAGGGAGATTTAAAAGATAATAGTGTTGCAACAACACTTGATGGAATTAAAATTAAACCGGGTGACACTTTTAATTTGGAACAACTAAGAAAAGATACTTTTACAGTTGCAGATAAATTTACGGATGTGGGATATGCCTTTGCTAACGTCGAACCGGCAACACAAGTAAATAAAGAAGAAAAAACAGTTGATGTTGTTTTTGTAATCGATAAGGGTCAACCGGTAACGATAAATAGAATCAATATTTCCGGCAATAAAAAAACAAAAGATAACGTGATTAGAAGATCGCTGCAAATTTCCGAACAAGAAGTATTTTCCAGCTCTAAGATCAGACGTAGTCAAGAACTACTGCAACGTTTGGGTTATTTCGAAGAAGTAGCTATTACTCCAGAGCCCAGTGAAAATAAGGATCAAGTGGATTTAGGTGTAGCGGTCAAAGAAGGAAATACCGGTTCATTTAGTTTGGGTGCAGGAATCAGCTCCGGAGATGGCTTTATTGTTTCGACAAGAATCTCAGAAAATAATTTATTTGGTACTGGAAATTCTTTAACCTTGGATTTGAATTCTGGATCTAAAAGAGAAAATTATGTTCTTTCTTTTAATAATCCTCGTGTTTACGATACGAGGATGTCTTTTGGAGTGGACTTATTATCGGTTAAAAGAAAGTTTGATGATTTTAACCGTAATCAAGCAGGTGGTTCAATGACTGTCGGTTTTCCTCTCTTGTTTTTAGGAGATGAGCTGGCTGATGATATTCGACTTTCTTTTACTTATGAGTTAATGAGAATTAATATTGATGATGTCGATGAAGATGCTCCTCAATTAATTAAGGATAATGAAGGAACTTCAATCTCCTCCAGTATTACTCCGCAAATTACAAGAAACACAATTGATAATCCACTGGAACCGACAAAAGGTTCCAAACAGCAGTTTTCTATTGAAACAGCTGGACTGGGCGGAGATGAACAGTTTTGGCTAGCTCAGGCGGCAAATAGCTTTTATACTCCTCTTTGGAGATCTTCTTTCGGAAATTTTGTATTTTCTCAGAGGACAAGACTTGGTTATGGTGAGTCATTTGATTCTGACCCTTTGCCTTTATTTAAAAGATTTTTCCCTGGTGGAATTAACTCCGTTCGTGGTTTCGGCGCAAGACAGCTTGGTCCTAAAGATGATGAGGGAAATGAATTTGGCGGGAATAAACAATTAATTGCTAATTTTGAATTAATCTATCCTTTATTTAACAGTGTTGGTTTATCCGGAGTGGCATTTTATGATGCGGGAAATGCTTTTGATGACAATGAAAGTATCGATCTTTCTGGATTAAGACATGCTGTCGGTTGGGGCATTCGCTGGAAATCTCCTTTGGCACCGATTCGTTTAGAGTTTGGATATCCTTTAGATCGAAAAGAAGGAGAGGATGCTTATCAGGTCAATTTTTCTTTTGGAGCACCATCTTAAGTCTACAATTTCCTTTTCTCAGTCTCCGTCTTCATCTCAGCCTCTGTCTTGGTCCTGGCCATGGTCTATAATCTAAGTTCTTTTTTCTATAGTCATTGGCAAGAAACTTTTTCATTAAGAGTGATTGATGATAAGGGGGCATTGGAATATAGAATTTAGATAATTGGCCAAGACCAGGACCAAGACAGAGGCTGAGATGAAGGCTGAGGCGGAGAGCGGAAGAGGGACGTTAAGTGATGAAAATTGGGGATGACTAAGTTTTTTATGTGAATAATACTATTTTTGGCGAGTCCTTATTGCAAGGAACCTATAATTTTTGCTAGAATTGCTAGGTTAAAGAAGATTCAATATTTAAGGATATTTATGTGTAATTATATTAAAAGTGTTTTAAGTTTGTTGTTTATTTTTTCCTTGTTTCTTAGTTCGGCCCACGCTGCTGACTTTAAAATTGGTTCAGTAGATTTACAAAAAGTTTTAAGTTCATCCAATGCCGGAAAAAGTGCTCAAAAAGAATTTGAAAATGATCGAAAAAAATTGCAGGAAAAAATAAATGATAAAAAAAGCGATTGGGACAAATCCAATCAAGGCTATCAAAAACAAAAAGATAGTTTAAACGAAAAAGCCAGGGCAGAAAAGGAAGAACAATTGTTAGGGCAAGAAAAGGAATTAAAAAGAACTTTTCAAGATGCCGAAGAATCTTTGCGCAGAAGAAATGCTCAGTTAGTAAGCACGATGATGGAAAAAGTTAAAAAAATTGTTGATGAATATGGTAAATCTGCCGGCTACACGGTTATTTTAGAACGCAATGGTCAAAGTGTTTTATTCCTCGATAGTTCAATTGATATTACCGAAATTATCGTTAAGAAACTGGACGAAGCAACAAAGTAAACAAAATGGCTGATTTTCAATTACCTTTAAGTTATACCGATATCATTAAACTGATTCCCCATCGCTATCCTTTTCTTTTTCTGGATAAAGTTTTGGAATTTGAAGAGAAAAAGATGATCCGAGGAATTAAGAATGTTTCGGGAAATGAAGCATTTTTTCAGGGACATTTTCCCGATCGTCCGATTATGCCGGGAGTGTTAATAATCGAAGCAATGGCACAGTTGGGAGTTATTTTTGCAAAGCTTGATTCGGAAGAAGGATCAAGAAACAATTTGATTGTTTTTGGCGGAGTGGAAGAAGTTAAATTCCGAAAGCCTGTTGTTCCAGGAGATGTTCTTGATATGCGACTGGAATTAATTAAAGCTAAGTTAGGTCTTTGGAAAATGAAAGGAATTGCATCTGTTGGCCAGGAGATTGCTGCCGAAGGAATATTATTAGCCGCTCAAATGAGGTAAGTAGTTTTCATGTCAGTAAAAATTCATCCCACTGCCATAGTTGATTCTAAAGCAGAAATAGATTCCAGTGTTGAAATTGGTCCCTATTCGATTATTGGCCCGCATGTAAAAATTGCTGCTGATTCTAAGATTGCTCCTCATGTTGTAATTATTGGCCATACCAGTATTGGTGCGGGAAGCAGTGTTTTTCAATTTGCTTCATTGGGAGCCGCTCCTCAAGATTTAAAGTTTAAGGGGGAACCTTCCACCTTAGTAATTGGCACAAATAATACGATCAGAGAATATGTGACTTTGCAGCCGGGCACCGGTTCAGGAACAATGACAACAACTATCGGCAACAACAACCTTTTTATGGCGAATTCTCATGTTGCCCACGATTGTCGCGTCGGAAACAATAATATTTTTGCGAATTCTGTAGCTTTAGCTGGGCATGTGACCATTCAAAACAATGTAATTTTAGGCGGTATGGCCGGAATCCATCAATTTGCCCGAGTGGGCAATTATGTAATGGTTAGTGCCGGTTCGATGGTAGCGCAAGATGTGCCTCCCTACTGCATTATTCAAGGGGACCGCGCCTGCATTCGCGGCTTAAATTTAATTGGTCTTCAAAGATCGGGCATGACCGAGGAAGAAATAGTCGATATTAAGAGAGCCTACCGACATTTATTTTCAACCGTTGGGAGGTTAAAAGAAAAGATTGAAACCTTGCCGGAAGAAATTGCAAATCAGCCTAAAATTAAACTAATGACTGATTTTATTCTTAGCTCCAAAAGAGGGATTTGTAATCCCGGAAAAAATCAATAATTATTGTGATCGGTAAATTTTTTTCTAATTTATTTTTATCTGCTTACGCAAAAAAAAGCATTAATTGTTTAGAAAGAGATAAATTGTCAAATAGCAGTTTTGATAATCCCATCGGGATTATCGCCGGAAATTCTAATTTCCCTTTACGTTTTGCCGAGGAAGCAAGAAAAAATGGCAGAACAGTAGTTGCTGTAGCCCATTGCGGAGAAACAAGAGCAGAGCTCATCGATTATGTTGATCATTTAGAATGGATCAAGGTGGGAGAGCTGGGAAGAATCATTGATATTTTTAAAAAACTTTCTGTAAAGCAAGTAGCTTTGGCTGGCGGGATCAATAGAATAAAGCTTTTTGGCGGAGTTAAACTTGATTCTCGAGGCGCCGCCTTAATATACCGACTGAAGTCAACCAAAGACGATATTATTATGCGCGGCATCGCTGAAGAATTGGAAAAAGAGGGAATTGAAGTAGTTCCTTGCTATCAATATTTGAGTTCTTGTTTGGTTAAGGAAAGAATTTACACCAAATCTAAGCCTACGGAAGAAGAAATTAAAGATATTGAAGTGGGAATTGAAGCAATCAAAGCCTTGAGTTCGCAGCATATCGGACAACTTGTTGCGGTAAGAGAAGGAGTAATTGTTGCTGTAGAAGCAGTGGAGGGCAGTGACCGGGCAATATTAAGAGCAGGCGAGCTTGCTGGCAAAGGGGTGGTAATTGTTAAATTTGCCAAGCTTACTCAGGATATGCGTTTTGATGTTCCGACAATTGGTCCAAAAACAATTCAAAATATGATTATTGCAAAAGCTAGAGTGCTGGCACTGGAAGAAGGAAGATGCTTGATTATGGATGAAAATATTGTGGTGGAAATGGCCAATAAAAATGGGATATCGATAGTTGGTTGTAAGAAGTTGTAGAACTAAAATAGCGAACTAAGAATAATCATCAGCATTACTGCTACGGCAGTTACTGTAACAAAGGCTTGCATTTTCTTTTCTTCCGGCACATTGAGCATTACGGGAACGCCTAACCAAAGCAAATAGATTGAAGCTGCCAAAAGAATTAGCATCGGAAAAAAAATATTAAGCATAACAAAAATACCGCCTAACATAAGGGGAAACATCGAATAGCTGATTAGTTTAAAACCATCTTCTTTAGTGCAAGAGCCATTAAATGTTGGGACTAATTTTTCAAGAATAAGAGTAAAGCAATAAAAATAACCCAAGTAAATAAAATAGCTGACAATTAATTTTAATAAGTAGCTGCTTAGAGGAAGATCTGCTCCTTCAGGCACACGTCTTACCTGGGCAACAAAAGTTCCCAGCGGTCCAATCAAAGATAAAACAATAAGATAATTCTGATAAATACTTTTAATGCTAGAGGCTTCCGCTTTGGTTTTTGGCCAGAAAGTTTTGTAAGTTAAAAATATTTCTTTATATTTGTCGATAATTTTCGAAATACTAAATTCAGTGAACGCTTTTTTAAAAACTTCCATGTATTCATTGCTAGGATTGGAGCTCATTATTTATTATCCTTGATTATTTCATTAGGAATATTTCTTCGAACATGTCCGTTAAAAGATTCTTCGAGCAATTTTGCTGCTTGCAGGGTAGTTTGATTGAGATGTTCCGGAAGCGTAACATATGTACTGACAAAAAGATCCCCGTACTTATTTTTTATATTATTAAAAAGTCCGTGTCCACTAATTTTAGTTTTATTTTCCGCCTTCCAGGGAGTGGGTATTTTAAATTTGATTTTTCCTTTGGTAGTGGGGATTTCTATCTCACTTCCGGATAATGCTTCAAATGGAGTAATTGGAATATTTATTGCAAGATTATCGCCTTCTCGATCGAGAAAATTATCGGCCTCAATATTGATTCTAATCTCCGCAAGGGTAGTGGGGAAATCGTCATTGGCTGGGATATTAATTTTTAAAATTGTTCCGTTGGTGATTCCCGCGGGAATTTTGATCCGGACTTTTCTTTGCTTATCTTCTTGTTCCAACACAATTTCTCGATTTGATTCATTCAGGGATTCCAGCGTGCTGATTGTAAAATTATAAATTCTTTTGGTTTGATTAGAACCGGGATCGTAAAAAGTCCGTTTCTTCAAAAGAGGATCTACTTCGTCTTTGCCGAATGTTCTTTGAAAAAAGGTTTTTACTTTATCAATTACCGAATCATCTTCCGCTTTTTGATCATCATTGACTTTGTTTAATTCATCTTTGGCAAGATTATTTAAAATATCCCAATTTCTCTTGGAGTCGATTGTGGCATTGTTTTCTCTTCCTTGATAAGTAGGTTTTCTGTGATTTTGCTGGTTTTTTCTGAGGGCATCAATTTCGGCATCGTTATTGGAATAAAGTCGATAACGACTGTCATAATCTTTTCTTTTTATTTCATCCGTTAAGATATCATAAGCTTCCTGCAATTGGAGAAATTTAGCATTTGATTCCTCGTTTTTTGCAGTATCGGGATGATACAATAAGGCCATCTTTCTAAAGGATTTCTTAATATCATCACTAGAAGCATTTGCAGAAACTCCCAGTATTTTATAATAATCTATAATAGACATAATCCTTAAAATAATTATAAACTTTATTATATTCCTTGCATCCAAAATTATAAGCCAGTTGTCCTATCCAAGGAAGGCAAATAATTTTAGCAGGGAGCAGAATCTTGTTTTTTAGGCGGCCTTACACCCGCTTTATACACTATTAATACTTTAATATTATGGAGTAATGCAACATATAATGAAGATATTAGTTCCAATAAAAAGGGTTCCTGATTACGAACAAAAAATAAAGATTTCTGCTGATGCCGATTATATTCAAACAGATGCCATTAAATGGATTTTAAATCCTTTTGATGAAATAGCCGTCGAAGAGGCTTTAAGAATTAAGGAAGCTAAAGCTGGTTCGACAGGCTCACCACAAGGTGGGAATGCTGAGGTTGTGGTTGTTACTATCGGCCCTAAAGAGTGTTTGAGTCAAATTCAAACAGCTTTAGCAATGGGAGCAGATAGAGCAATACATGTTGTTTCTGATGTTCAATTTAATTTTGACTTATCATATTTAATTTTGTCAGAACTTTTTAAAAAGGATCAATATTCTCTCGTGATCATGGGGAAACAAGCGATTGATTCCGATAGTAATCAAACAGCGCAACTTCTTGCAGCTTGTTTGGATTTGCCTCAAGCAACCTTTGCTTCAAAAATTATCATTGAACAGGACTTGAGTTCAGCAACAGTAACCAGAGAAGTGGATGGGGGATTAGAAACAATAAAAATTACTTTGCCTGCAGTAATTAGTACGGATTTGCGTTTAAACACCCCCCGCTATGCGACCTTGCCCAATATTGTTAAAGCCAAGAAAAAGCCTGTAGAAGAGCTTAAAATAAGTGATTTTTCTGTCAGTAATTCTGGTCAAGTTAAACTTATAAAGTTAATGTATCCAGAGACAAGGAAAGCTGGTGTGAAAGTTTCATCAGTTGCAGAATTGGTTGATAAGCTGAAGAATGAAGTGAAAGTAATATAGCTTTTTTGATATTTATGAATAGGCCCTTATGATTTTAGTTTATTTAGAAAACAATGAAGATCTTTTGCCCAAATCAGCGTTAGTGACAATTAATGCTGCATTGGAAGCAAAAAAAACACATGGCTATAGTAAAGTGGTAGGGGTACTATTAGGAAATAATAATCTGGAAAAAGCGGCACAGAATGCTGCAGAATATGGCCTAGATGAAGTTTTATATGTTAAATCCAGTTGTTTAACACCTTACCTAGTTTTAAATCACTTTCATGCTTTAAAAGAAATTGCATCGCAGATTAAGCCCCAGCTTTTTCTGGCAGCAGCAAGTACTTTGGGTAAGGATTTAAGTCCGCGGCTAGCTTTTAGTTTGAATGCTGGACAGGCCAGCGATATTACAGCTTTTCTGCCCGGTGGCCATTTTCGACGTTTAATGTTTGCGGGAAATATTATTGCCGAAGTAGAAATAACAACTGCCACAAAAGTTGCAACTATTCGAACAACGGCTTTTGATGCCGCTTGCAAAACTAATACTTGTCCGGTGAGGGAAGTAGTTCTTAACCTGCAAGCCGATCCTCGCCAAACATTTATTAATTTTGAAACCGTTAAAAGCGAAAGACCGGAACTGACCGAAGCGGAAATTATAGTAAGCGGGGGAAGAGCATTAAAATCAGCCGAAAATTTTCAACAATATTTATTTCCATTGGCCGAAACTTTGAATGCAGCAATTGGAGCAAGTAGAGCCGCCGTGGATGCTGGTTATGCTCCCAATGATTGGCAAGTCGGACAAACCGGCAAAGTGGTTGCTCCGAAATTATATATTGCGATAGGAATTTCGGGGGCAATACAACATTTAGCAGGGATGAAAGATTCTAAAGTTATTGTAGCGATTAATAAAGATCCGGAAGCGCCAATTTTTGAAATAGCAGATTATAGTTTAGTGGCCGATTTATATCAGGCAATACCGGAACTTATTTCCGAACTTAAAAAAAGATAAGGAACAGTTGAAGGCAATCAAGAATTATTTCTTCTTAATAGTTGTTTTATTTTCTTTTTCTTGTACTTCCGCACCGGCTTTAGTAGAAGTTAGTTTTGAGAATCCCGATGCTTCTAAATCAGGAACTTTTTATGCCGAATTGGCTCCCACAGAAAGTATGCGCTCCTTTGGTTTGATGTATCGTAAGCAACTCAATGATAACCAAGGAATGCTTTTTTTATTTCCAGACGAAAAACAACGTGAGTTTTGGATGAAAAACACTTATCTGGAACTAGATATTATTTTTTTAGATAAGAATCTTTTAGTGTTAAATATTGCTGAAAAAACTACCCCCTTAAGCACGACAGCAATACCGAGCTTGGGCAATAGTGCCTATGTTCTTGAGATCAAAGGCGGTTTGGCACGAAAAAATGGTATCACCACACATTCTAAGGCCTTGATTATAGGGAATCTTCCTCGACCTAATTAACTAAATTATTAAGCAATTTGATTGTTAAGCCGATATTCTGGGCAGTGAGATATTTCAAATTTCATCTTGTTTTATGAAAAAAAAGCCCAAAGGTAAACCAAAAACAAAACCAATAGAGATTCCAAGAAAAGTTTTGGAAAGAACTATCTTGGGATTATCATTACTATTTTGTAGCGCACTTTTTACTTTTTGTTTTATGCATAAAGACGATCCTAATAGTATGGTAGGTTCATTGATTAAAAGCTTTAGTGGTAGTGTTGGCCTGGGAGATGTCAATTATAATGTAAATTGTTCCCTCGATAAAAATAAAGACAGCCCTTATTGCCAGGAAAAACGTGGTAAAGTTCAAGAAACTTGGAGATCGGTTTCTGTAATGGGCAGCAAAGGAAGCAAGTACAGACTCTATAAAAAATAAAAAATATTAAGATCTTTTTTCAATATTAGAATAATCTCTTTTGGTATTGCCAGTGTAGATTTGTCTTGGTCGATCAATTCTATTTTCGGTATTTTCAATTAATTCCTTCCATTGCGCAATCCAACCCGGTAATCGTCCTAAGGCAAACATCACGGTAAAACCATTAATCGGAATTCCCAATGCGCTGTAGATTATCCCACTATAGAAGTCCACATTCGGATAAAGTTTCCTTTCAATAAAATAGCTATCATTTAAAGCAACCTCTTCCAATTGCAGAGCGATATCAAAAATCTGATCGTCGGCGGCCACCTTTTTCAGCACTTTATGGCAAGATTCTTTAAGTATTTTTGCTCGCGGATCATGGTTTTTATAAACCCGATGTCCAAAACCCATCAGACGATTTTTGGAATCTTTTTTCTTGGCTTCTTCCACAAATTTCTTGACGTTACCGCCTTCTTTACTGATTTCTTGGAGCATTTCAATTACTTTTTGATTAGCTCCACCGTGTCTTGGTCCCCAAAGGGCATTAATTCCGGCAGCAACACAAGCATAAAGATTAGATAAGCTACTGGCCACCATTCGGACTGTAGAAGTGGAACAATTTTGTTCGTGATCGGCGTGCAAAATTAAAAGTAAATCTAAAGCGGCAACAACATCCGGATCCAGATAATAATTTTCCGCAGGAGTGGCAAACATCATATTTAAAAAATTTGCGCAGTAAGAGAGTGAATTGTCAGGATAGATAAAGGGCTGACCGATTGATTTTTTATAACAAAATGCCACCATTGTCGGAAGTTTGGCCATTAGTTTAATAATATGTGCAGCTTGTTTCTCCTTATCTTTTGGATCTTCCCAATCTTGATAAAACGTATAACAAGCAGATACTACTGAAGACAAGATTGCCATTGGATGAGCATTCCTAGGAAAGCCATCGTAGAAATGCTTCATGTCTTCATGAATTAAAGTATGTTTAGAAATATTGTTTGTAAAATTATCTAATTCAGTGCGAGTTGGCAGTTGTCCATAAATCAAAAGATAACTTACCTCGAGAAAAGTAGATTTTTCCGCAAGTTCCTCAATGGGATATCCGCGGTAACGAAGTATTCCCGCATCTCCATCAATAAAAGTAATGCCACTGGTGCAAGAACCTGTATTTCCGTAACCACTATCTAAAGTTATATATTCTGATTCAGCACGGAGTTTTGTAATATCTACAGCTTTTTCATTTTCTGTTCCGGTGATTACTGGAAGTTTAATAATCTTTCCGTTTGGTAGTTTAAGTTCTGCAGTTTCTGTTGACATAATTAAGCATTTTGTTTTTTTGTTAGTAATCTTTTTTCACAAGTAAGGTAATACCGATCCTCCTAAGCTAAAGCTTCGGAGGATATAGTCTTTTCTATCAGTTCTGCAACATAGTAATGTTGTAGAACTGATGAAAAGAACTATACAACTAAAATTATAGATGCCAGGAAAGAGCTAAAGAGACTATTTTTATTTAAACATTAAATTAATCAAATATCTATAGATTTCAATATATTAATAGAACCATCATTTTAATTTAAGACTAAGTAGTTAAATGCCGACTAAATAATTGTCTATTAGTAATTTTAATCAATAAAGAGTGTAGTCAGTGAACACAATAGTTGGATTTTTAGTTGTATCTGCATCGGTGTTTGGCGGTTTCGCTATGGCTCACGGACCTTTTGAGGTCCTAATTCAGCCTAGTGAATTCGTTGTAATTATTGGTGCCGCACTTGGTGCGATGATTGGTTCAGTGCCAATTCCGACATTTATTAAAGTACTAAAAGCTATTCCTGGAACTTTCAAGGGAAGTGGAATTAATAAAGTAACATATTATCAGCTTCTTGGATTAATGCTTACTATTTTTACGGTAATCAGAAAAGAAGGTGTCTTGGGTGTAGAAAAAGATTTGGCCGATCCCCATCACAGTGCGCGTTTTAAAAAATTTCCTGCCATTGCTAACAATCATCATGCGATGGATCTTTTTGTTGGTTCACTTCGGCTGTTTGTTGATGGTGTGGTTAATGCCTTTGATTTAGATAAATTGATGGAGACAGAAATTGATACTCACCATCATGAAGTGGCGGTAGTGCCAACATTGATTTTAAAAATTGGGGATGCTTTGCCGGGAATTGGTATTGTGGCGGCGGTATTGGGGATTATTATTACGATGCAACACTTAGATGGTCCGCCATCAGAAATTGGGCACCACGTTGCTGCGGCCCTTGTTGGAACATTTTTAGGAATTCTTCTTAGCTATGGTTACATGCAACCGATTGCCGCTTCTTTGGAGCGGATGAATCATGAGAATCACGTTCTTTTTAGTTCAATTCGGGCAGGGCTTGTAGCTTTTGCTGGCGGAGCTCCACCAGCTGTAGCTTTGGAATTTGCACGTAAAAGTATTGAAAGCGATCTTCGTCCGACAACTGCAGAGATGGAAAAACTACAACAAGAAGTTAAGAAAGGCTAATAAAGTGCTATGGCTGAAGGACCTGATGGAAAAAACATTATCATCGTTAAAAAGGTCAGTGGTCATGGCGGGCACCATGGTGGTGCTTGGAAAGTAGCTTTTGCTGATTTTATTACAGCAATGATGGCGCTCTTCATGGTTCTTTGGTTGGTTAATTCCGCTTCTGTAATTACTCGGGAAAGAATCGCCAACTTTTTTCGCCAACCAGGTGTATTTGAAACAGGTTCGGGAACTCCTATGGAAATTGGAGGAGCCGGCATTTTAAGCGATGCTTTTTCTCCGCCATCAGAAGGAAATTCTGAAGTATCAGTTGCCTTTACCAATAAAATATATGTTACCCAAAAAAAAAGGAAATATGGGTAATGGACAAAATGATAGTGTGGGGGCAGGAAATTCTCTGGCCGGAAGTGCGGGAGATAAGGGAACTGAAATGGCCAAGATCGATAAAGGCGGATATGAAAGTGAAAAAGCTTATCAGGAAAAAATTGAGCTAGAAAAAATTGCAGAAAGTATTAAGGCGGAAATCGGACAAAATGTCAGTCCCGGCAAAAAATCTGTCAGTGCCGAGCAAGCAGAGAGAGTCGAAGAAATCAGCAAATATTTAGGAAATGTGGAAGTTAAAGTGGATCAACGGGGTTTACATTTAGAAATTATGGATACTGCTAAGGCTTCGATGTTTGAAGTGGGAAGTAGTAAGATTAAAAGTGGTGCTGAAAAAGAACTTTTAAATATCGCAAAAATTCTAAGTACCTTACCGAATCCGGTTGATATTGAAGGGCACACTGACGGAACACCTTTTAATGGCAAAATTAAAGATCGCTATGATAATTGGAATCTCTCCTCAGATCGAGCAAATGAGGCCAGACGGCTTTTAGTAAATGCCGGGATTAAAGACAAACAAGTGGCGCGAGTTATCGGTTATGCAGATAAAAGACCAAAGACAGCAAATCCTTTAGAACCATCCAATAGAAGAATATCTATTTCCATGCGTTTTACCGAATATGCTGCAAAAACCTTAGAAGGAACGCAGACTAAAGTTACTGAACCTAAGTTAATCCCCGGACTCAATGAAAATAAAGCTGGAGCTCAAAATGCTCCTGAGAAAAAGCAAGATTCTGGTTTAGAGATCAACCTGGAAACAACTTTGCCTGAGGGAACTGAGCAAGTTAATAAGCAAGAAAATCCTTCTTGGAAAGAAAAAGATAAAATTTTCGGCAATCAAAACCCATTTTTTTCCAAATAAGATCATACCCTTAAGTATTTGACCATAAAATACATCTGTGATAAATTATTTTCCTTTATTTAGTAAATATCTATTGGAGTTTACAATGATTAATTCTGCAACTCTTCTTGGTTCTGCATCAGGAAGAAATGCCGGGGATGCTGCTTTAATGCACGCGATTATGGATTCGGTTGATGATGCTTGTCAAAGAAGATTGCTTTATGACATTCCCACACTTAACCCGGAATTTGTTTGGAATAATTATACCAACAGGGTTCGTCCTGTGGGAATTTTGCCCTGGAATTTTTCCCTAAAACTTCTAGGTTTGCCTACCTATCAATCTTTGATGAGAACGGATCTTTCCCTAATTTTTGATGCAACTCTATTTGATCGTGAGCTTTATAATCCATTTTTTAATTTTCTTTCTTCCTATGCAGCTTTATTGCCTGCGGCAAAAAAGAAGGGTAAAAAAATGGCCTGTTTTACGGTAACAGTGGGACCTTGCAGAACACCGAAAGGCCGAGATGTTTTAAAAAGAGTGATGGAATTAATGGATTTTATTACTGTCAGAGATGAGGCTTCGATTGCTGAATTAGCTGATGCTAAAGTAGACAATCCTAATATTTTAATTACTAATGATGCCGCGTTACTAACTAAACCAGCTAGTAAACAAAGAATTCAACAAGTAATGCAAGAAGTGGGAATTGATCCCTCCAAAGAAGTTTTAGCAATCAATGTCAATCCTTATTTTGATAGTTGGGCGGGATTAAATAAAAAGAAAAAATTAGGAAAAGAAGAATTTATTAATACTTATAGTTCCGCTTTAACTAAAGCCCTTCAGGGAATTGACGCCACAATTCTTTTTATTGCCACACAACATTTGGATGAAACTTTAACGAAAGAAATTATGGAACGCACCAAGGTTCCCAATAAAAAGGTTTATTTAAGCAATAAAGTTTATTCGCATCATGATATTCGAGGAGTAATGGAACACGTTTCTCTTCTTTTTGCGATGCGCCTGCATTGTTTAATTTTAACTTCAGCAGGACATACTCCGGTGATTTCTCTAAACTACTTGCCGAAAGTAACAACATATTTGAGAAGTTTGGGATTGGCCGATTATAGTTTGGGATTTGAAAATTTCAGCGAAAAGAATTTAATTGAACATATTAAAAAAGGTTGGGAAAATAGAGCGAAGATCAAAGCAATTTTGGATGATCGAGTTCCTAAAATGAAATTTGAAGTATTTAAGGCCGCTGTTTTGGTGGACTCTTTAAGCAAGGGTTTGAACATGTCTGAAGAAATTAAAAGATTAAAAGCAATTACTCCTGAAAATTCCAGGAGTGTGGTTAATTCGTAAATCGGAGCGCGGACTTTAGTCCGCTTTTTACCAAACTTTAAATTATTTCTTGCTAAAATATTTGGTATTAAGCGGACTAAAGTCCGCGCTCCGTCGACTGCTGCTTACAACACTTGCAACTGCCAAGACTTTCTTGTAAAACTAATATTCGGCCGGAGTGGTGAAACTGGTAGACGCGCTGGACTCAAAATCCAGTAGGGGCAACCCTGTGAGAGTTCAATTCTCTCCTCCGGCATTTGTCGGGGCACCCTTTATGGGTGCCCGGTTTGCCAATAGTTTTTGGGGAACAATGAAAAACTTCTTTTTTCTTCTTCTATTTTTTATTTCTTGCAAAAGCAACGAATCGATCACTTTGACTTCTCAAGCCAAGGGATTAATTGATAAAGGCAAAATTGATCAAGCTATGGTTTTGCTTGATCGAGCAATAAAAAATGATCCTAAATATATAGATGCTTATCTGGAAATGGGCAGAGCCTATGAAGGAAAAAATAACTTTGACGAAGCGCTTAAATCATATCAAAAAATTCAAAAAATAAACCCCAAACATGTTCAGGTAAATATGTATTTGGGCAATCTCTATCGTCGCTGGGGTAAGTTAGATCAGGCGATATCCTACGTGAAGAAAGCAGTGGAATTATCTCCAGGAGAAGCCTGGATGACTCAACTTTTAGGCAATTTATATCAGCAAGCCGGGAAGATTGATTTGGCAGTCGCCGCTTACGAAAAAGCTGTCAAGATGGATCCCAATGATCATTTCTTTTTAATGGATTTAGCTAAAGGGTATGAAGCTAAAGGAGACAATACTAAGGCCATTGAACAATATAAAAAACTGATGGTCCTTTTGGAGGGTTTACCCAAGCATGTTGATGAATACAATATGGCGAAGAAGAAAATCCAAGAATTAAAAGGTGGGTTTTAAAAAGTTATTGGAGCGCGGACGTCCTCGTCCGCAACCTGTAACGCTGCAAAGTATGAATTCTCAAAGCAAACAATAATTTTCTTTTTTGGTTAACCTTGAGACTTCTGTCCTAAATACATTCCAGGCTGCGGACGAGGACGTCCGC
>CAYOOT010000007.1:55581-61756 GCA_964405665.1 uncultured Bdellovibrionales bacterium
TAACCTTGAGACTTCTGTCCTAAATACATTCCAGGCTGCGGACGAGGACGTCCGCAACCTGTAACGCTGCAAAGTATGAATTCTCAAGGCAAACAATAATTTTCTTTTTTGGTTAACCTTGAGACTTCTGTCCTAAATACATTCCAGGCTGCGGACGAGGACGTCCGCGCTCCAGATTTTCCCTAATGAACCCTTGTTTGCTTGAAAATAAATCCAGGCTTATTTGCCTTAATCACATATTCCTGCCCTTCCGGCACATTTTCAAAAGAATAATTACCGTTGCTATCAGTTGTTGTTTTTCCTACATTGATGCATTCAATTTCTACTCCGGCAATTGGCTTACCTTTATGAATGATCTTTCCTCCGATATTGAATAATTGTTTGGCATTAATTGTAAAATCAAGATCGCGATCAATGGTTTTAGTTGCGCCAAGATCATCAAAAACAAACTTATCTTTAGAAGCTGTTAATTTATAAGCTGTTCCTTCTTTAATGTTGGAAAATTTAAAACTTCCATCATTCATTGTGGTCGTAGCGCCGATTCCTGGGATATTTACAAGCACACCAGCAAATCCCTTTCCTTGATGGACAACTTTTCCGCTGATATTAAAAAGCTTAATTGCCCTTGCTTCCAATTCTGTAGGCATTTCTACGATACCGCTTAAAGCAGAAGACTCAAAAGTGTATCCTTCTTTATTTAAAATTATCTGATAAGAAGTGCCTTCTTCAATATTTTCAAATTTAAAAAATCCATTTTCATCAGTATAAACTTTTCCGATGCTTCCAGCATCGACCAATACTCGATCTAGGCCTAAATCTTTATAAAGGACTCTACCTTTAAGATTGATTAGTTGCAGGGCAGTAAAATTAATATCCAAGATATTAGAATTTTCCAAAACAATCTTGGCCTGAGCAGGGGTTGTTTCCATTGTTGATGATATTGCTTGATGGAAGTGATCGCTTTTCCAAGATTTTTCTTCTGTTATGGGACTGCTTACAAAGTTATTTGTTGTCTTTGGTAAAATTTCTTGAATTCCGTTATTACTTTGAGCAACTGGACTGTTAACCTGCGTATAAATTGTTTCGCTTAGCGGTTCCGGTTCTTTAACTGAATTAACTGCCGATACTTCAATTTGTTCTGAAAGATTGGTGGAAGTTTCAGCTGCCGGTTCTATTAGTGCCGTTTCTTTAATTTGTTCTTCAGAGGAGGTAGGCTTAAAATAGCCCGAGGAATCATTTTTCTCAGTGCTAATTATTAAATTTTCTGTTTTAGCATTAACACTCAATTGATCTATTCCTAACAATTCTGGTTCGGAGAGCGGATCAAAAACCTTTAAAGTATTTTGGTCTTCAATGATATTTGGCTTAATTAAATAAGAACCAATGATTAATCTTTGATTGGAATTGATTTTGACTTCAGTATCTGGTTCCAAAGGATCACGCTCAACCATTGTTCCGCTAGAGCTTCCCAGATCTTTAACAAAAAGATGCAGTTTATTATCAGCTCCATTTTTCTTCAAAGAAATTTTAGCGTGGTACGCTGAAACTTCAGAACGATCAAGCACTAAGTCATTACCTTCTTTTCTGCCGATTGAGATTTCATTTTGATTGAAAGTTTTTGTTACGGGCGGTTCAAAAGAATCAAAATCAATTGACATTATTGTTAAACTAATAGCCATACATCATACTCCAAAGAATTATTTCCAAGATATTTTAATTGTTATGCCAACAATATTTTGGTTTGATACGTTTTAACAGAAAATACTAATAAAGATCAAAAAATTAAGAAATTTACAGGCTGTTTATGCTGTTTTTAAGTTGTTTCAGTTCGTTTCTGTCTTGGGAATCAAATAATCCCCTGATATAGCTTTCTTTGTCGATAAGAATTACTTTTGTACTGTGATTATATCCTGCAGGATCAAGCCCTAAGCTTAATCCGCCCTCAGAAAGTTTTGTTATCTCTTCTATATCCCCGGTTAAAAATACCCAATTATTGAGATTTGCTGAGATTTTTTGCGCATATTCTTTTAATTTTTCCGGAGAATCGCGCTGGGGATCAATACTGACAGTGACAAAAAGCAAATCTTTTTTATTGATAAATTCCTTTTGTAATCTTACTAATTCAGCTGTGAGAATAGGACAGGGACCTTCACAGGAAGTAAAAAAAAATGCAAATACTACGTTTTTTCCCAAAAGATTTGCTTCGGAAAAAGGCTGGTTTTCTTGAGAATTTAGCTTAAAAGCCGGGAATTTTGCAAGTTTTGGTAGCGCTGGAGGTGTTTTTCCCAAAAAAACTGCAATCGAAAAAAAAACTAAAATAACAACAATTATTTTCCAATATTTCACAACTAATGTTCCGCAGTAGACTGCCCTTCTTCTGTATGAGTTGCACCATGATGAAGATCAGGGATCAGGACTTTGGGAGCCTGTGCTTCCAATAAAGAAGGATGAACTTGCTCTTTAGTCATCGCATCCATCACACAACTGCTAACTAGAATTGATAAAATAATTAAGGGATAAAATACATAAATGATAATTGTTTTCCCCTCAAACTTTAAATGCATAAAAAAGGTTGCAACAATTGCCGCTTTGATTGTCGCGATAATCACAGCAATCACTAAATTCAGATTACCAAAATCAAATCTAGAAACAACAACTGTTATAAATGTAAGAAATAATAATGTAACAAGTACCTTTTTCAAGACACTTAATTGAAGAATGTGACCTAATCCTTCTTCAAAATCTTGGACCATTAAAGATCCATCCCCTAATCTTTTTGCATTTCCGTGAGTTTCTGACATTTCTCCTCCTAACCAACGAGATAAAGTAAAGGGAATAAATAGATCCAAATTAAATCCACTAGGTGCCAATACAAGCCCCCAATTTCAACTGGGGTATAATATGTTTCTGAGAAACGATTATGTTTGGCTAGTCCCTTGAGCCACCAAAGAAGACCCATGCCGGCAACTACGTGGATTCCATGTAATCCGGTCATGCAAAAATATAAACCAAAATAAATGTTAGGTGGGGGGAATAATCCATGATCAACTTTTGCTTTATATTCGATAAATTTTACAACTAAGAAAATGCAAGCACAGATAAAAGTTGGCCAAATCCATTTGACAACTGCCTTGTTATCTCCATGTTGAGCAGAGTCAACTGCTCGAGCCATTGTATAAGAACTAAAAAGTAACACTACCGTATTTAATGCTCCTAATTTCCAATCCAGGGCTTTGGAACTGGCATGAAACATTTCAAAATATTGCCAACGGAAAACACTAAAAGCGGTAAAGAGCCCGCCAAAAAACAAAACTTCCGTAGCTAAGAATAACCACATTCCAAATTTGGAAGCGTGATAAGCGGTTTCGGGCTCAACGTGATGAAAATGTCCGGGAGCTAAAGTTGTACTATGCGACATGATGTCCTCCTTCTACAGAATGTTTTTTGTCCTTGTCGTGTTCATGTCCATGATAATCAGGACCATATCCTGGATTGTTCGGGTCGGTCATGGAAGTAATCATTCCATAGCCATAAGACCAATCAGTGACAATAGGAACTGTTTCAAAGTTATCATGTGGCGGTGGAGATTTTGTCTGCCATTCCAGAGATAAAGAATTCCAGGGATTTGCTGGAGCCTTTTTGCCCCATTTTGCTGAAATAAAAAAGTTAAGTAATACCAAGCTGTATCCAATACCATTGATAAAAGCAAAAATGGTGGAGATTTGATGTAGTTTTGTGAATTCTGGAGGATAAGTAAAATATCTGCGCGGCATACCTTCCATTCCTAAAATAAATTGCGGAAGAAAAGTGCCATTAAATCCGACAAAGAGTAGAAACCAAGCAATTTTAGCCATTTTTTCGTTATACATTTTCCCGAATATTTTTGGGAACCAAAAATGTAAACCGGCATAAAGACCAATTACCGCACCACCTTGAATCGTATAGTGAAAGTGGGCAACCACAAAGTATGTATCATGATAATGAGCATCAACAGCCAGAGTTGCCAAGTGAATACCGGTAGTTCCGGCAATCAAGAAGAGGAAGACAAAACTAATGGCATAAAGCATCGGCGTACTAAAAGTAATACTTGCTTTATACATCGTAGAAAGCCAATTAAATACTTTTACGGCAGTGGGAATTGCCACTAGAAATGTTAGCACCATGAAAAGATTTCTTGAGAAATTAGACATTCCGGCAACAAACATATGGTGACCCCAGACAATAAAACTAATTAAGGCAATTCCTACGCTTGCTTTAACCATCGCATGGTAACCAAAGATTGGCTTACGACAGAATACAGGAATAATTTCAGAAACAATTCCCAAAGCGGGAAGAATCATAATGTAAACTACGGGATGAGAATAAAACCAAAAAAAGTGCTGAAACAAAACAGGATCTCCGGCAAGTTCTGGATTAAAAATTCCCACCTTAAAAGAGTTTTCAACTATTAAAAGTAGCAAGGTAATTCCAATTACGGGAGTTGCCACAACTTGCAAAATAGAAGTTGCATAAAGTGTCCAAACAAAAAGTGGAACTCTTGTCCAAATCATGCCCGGTGCACGCATTTTATGAATCGTTACCAAGAAATTTAATCCAGTTAAGATTGAGGAAAAACCTAAAACAAATGCGGCAAAGGCAATCATCATTACAGCACCACTATTTTGAATGCTATAAGGAGCATAGAAAGTCCAACCGGTATCTATTCCCATCGGCAGAGCAATCAAACCACATACTGCTCCGGCAATATAGATCCAAAAACTAAATCTATTTAACTTCGGAAAGGCCACATCTTTTGCGCCGATCATCAAGGGCAGTAAAAAATTTCCTAATGTTGCCGGAATTCCAGGAACGATGAATAAAAAGATCATCGCAATTCCATGAAGAGTAAAAGCTTTATTATAAAGTCCTGCTGAACCTAAAAACCCCGGTTCTGGATGAAAAAGTTCCAGTCTTACAGATAAAGCAGCAAGACCGCCGATAACGAAAAAAGTAAGAATAGAGAATAAATACAACAAGCCTAACCTTTTATGGTCAATGGTCATCCACCAGGACATAAATCCTTTTTCGCAATTGATGTAATTTAATTCCGTCCCATCTGCAGTTTCTGCATGAGCACTCATATATTTCCTCGGTTTATTTAATAGACTTAATAAAGGCAATTAGCCCCGCAACTTCTTCGTCTTTCAGTTGTCCCTCAAACGATGGCATTAGATTTGGCGCAAAACCCTGAACAATTTTCTTGTTGGAATAGAGAATTGATTCTCTGATGTAATTTTCATCAACTACAACTGAACTTCCATCGGCCATTTGTTCTGTTTTACCAAAAATTCCTTTGTAAGTTGGACCAATACCCTTATTTCCATCCAGAGAATGGCAGCTAACGCAAGCCTTAGCTTGATAAATCTTTTTGCCAAGTTCTTCGGGAGAAAGTTCTTCCGCCTTACGATCATTTACAAAATCCTCATACTCTGCCTGACTTACAACTTTCAATGTACCAGTCATTGCTGAGTGATCTTGCCCACAATACTCGGCACAAAAGATATGAGAGTTGCCGATATGTGTTGGAGTAAACCACATGTAATGATAATCACTGGCAATAACATCTTCTTTTACCCGCATGATCGGGAGAAAGAAACTGTGATTAACATCTTTTGATTTCATCACTAAGCGAATGGGCTGACCAACAGGAACAACAAGATCTTTGTCGGCAGTTTTTCCATTAGGATATTTGTAACTCCAGGCCCACTTCTGGCCGATAACACTGATTTCTAAGGCATTGGCCGGAGGATGACGCATTTCGTAATAAACTTTATATCCATAGACACCAACAAAGATACAAACAAGAGTGGGGATTGTCGTCCAAACTATTTCCAATAAGTTGTTATGTGTAATGTATGCAGTTTTTTGATCTTCGGATTTTTTACGATATTTCCAGGCAAAAAATAGCATCACACCAGTAATCACAAAGGTGCAAAAAAATGCTGTCCAAGAAATAAAATTATTAATCCAGTCTACTTTAGACGCCCATTCAGCTCCTTGCTCTGGCATCCAGTCCAGGAAGTTGTATCCATTCATCTTTAAAAAATCCTTAGTAAATTCATCAAGCGTTTGTTCAGTAAAGCTACTAATGCTTTCTAAATAAAAATAAGTAACTTAGCTATACTTTTTCCACAAC
>CAYOOT010000007.1:61856-68093 GCA_964405665.1 uncultured Bdellovibrionales bacterium
TTAAAATACTCAAATCCGAGTTGATCCATGATTGTTTTAATGTTCTCAGCACTTCCCGTTAGAAATTCTGCCCCTTTCTTTTCTTCTTCCGGAATTTTAAGCTCAGGATAAAATTTTTCTGTCTTCTTTTTTGCGCTATCCGGAGTTTCATCCGGATTGATTGTGATTGCCAGAAGTTTGTAGTCTTTATTTAATTTTAAATCTAATTGATTCATAACTTTGCTTAAACCTTCCAAGGTCAGAGAACAAAGTCGCGGACAATTATAATAGACTGGCGCAATAATTGTTGGCCGATTACTTAACATAAAATCAGCAAGTTTTTTTACTTCCCAATTCTGTGAGCGAAATTCTAAAGATAGATCAAGTTGTCTTTCTAGATTTTGGCGAATTGAAGCATTCTCTTCCACTTTTTCTGGGTGAGTTGTAGCAAAACAATTTTGCGATAAAAGTAAAAAAATAAAAAAATGCAAAGTTGTTTGAAAATGGCGTTTGCCTTTAAAACAGATCACTAAAAAACTGATGATTTGTGTTAAAATAGCTAAAAAGATCCATTCAAAAGTATAGCCAAAATGCGTACTCGGTGGAACTTCTAAGCTAATTGCTTCTTTGGGAAAATCTTGGGAACCACTTAGTTCTTGTAGATAAATCGAGTTAATTACTGGATAAGGAAGTTGTTTTGCCATCTGATCGATTTCTGCATAATCCCAAATTGTGGAAAAAGGCAAATCTCCTCCTACTTCAGGATTCTTGGGTCCTAAGGAACTATTAATTTTTATACTTTTTTTGAGCACTCCATTTAAATTTGCTTTAGGATCTTTGTTGTATTTCATCCATGATTGCGGATTGCGATCACTAAAGGGAATAAAACCTCTGCTGATAATTATATAATTATCAGAATCTGCAATTTTAAAAGGGGCGAGTAAATGATGCCCAGGACCGCTAACATCTTTTCGATTGGTCACAATTACTTGTTTGGAAAAATCGAATTCCCCGGTGACATTAACTTTTTTATTTAAAAATTTTTCAATTAATTTTTCTTGCTCTTCTGGAGAAAGATTTTTATTGCTAAACTCTGCCAGGGGAAAATCAAGAGCTTCGTTATTTTTATTTGATTTATAAGTTTCCAATAAAGCAGTTTTTTCTTTATAGCGTTCCCATTGCCAAAAAGAAGCACGAAGCATAAGAAGGGATAGAATTATTGAAGTAATTGTTATAGTAAAAGAGAATCTATAATATTTTAAGAGAGATTTAATCATATTTATTATTATCCCAGGTGCTTTATACTATGAGTCAAGAAGTAAGCAACATTCCATTGTTGGATTTAAAAGAACAGTATTTGAAAATCAAAGATGAAATTGATGCGGCTATCAAGAGAGTCGTAGAATCTCAGGGATTTATTTTAGGTCCGGAAGTCGAGAATTTTGAGAAAGAAATAGCAAATTATATCGGTGCCAAATTTGCAATCGGAGTTTCTTCGGGAACAGATGCTCTTTTATTGAGCATGATGGCCTTGGGGATAGGTCAGGGAGACGAAGTACTGACCACTCCTTATACTTTTTTTGCCACTGCCGGAAGTATTTCTCGCTTAGGGGCAAAACCTGTTTTTGTCGATATCGATCCTGTTAGTTACAACATCGATCCTCAGCAAATTGAAAGTAATATCACCTCTAAAACAAAAGCCATCATGCCGGTACATTTATTTGGTCAAGCGGCAGAAATGTCTTTAATTTCTGCGATTGCCAAAGCCCATAATTTAAAGATCGTTGAAGACGCAGCTCAGGCAATTGGTGCAAAATATAAAGATCAACAAGCGGGAGTCTTAGGTGATTTAGGCTGCTTTAGCTTTTTTCCTTCAAAAAATTTAGGTGGTTTTGGTGATAGCGGACTGATTACTACTGAAAATTATGTTCTTGCTGAAAGAGTTAAAAAATTAAGAGTTCATGGCGGAGAAAGAAGATATTACCACGAAGAGGTGGGAGGCAATTTTAGAATTGATGCTCTTCAAGCGGCAGTTCTTCGGGTCAAACTAAAACATTTGGATAGTTGGTCAGAAGCTAGAAGAAAAAATGCCAGTCATTATTCTGAATTATTTTGTGCTGCGGAACTTAGTCTTCCTAAAAATTTAATAATCAGCAAGGAACATCCAATTGTCCTACCGCAGCAGCTTGCTCAGCGTTATCACGTATTTAATCAATTTGTGGTGCGGGCTCAAAAAAGAGATGAGTTAATGGAATTTTTATATAAAAATGGAGTAACTACGGCTGTTTATTATCCTTTGCCTTTGCATCTTCAGGGTTGTTTTTCGCATCTAGGATATAGTGAAGGGGATTTCCCTCAGAGCGAGGAATTGGCCAAGCAGAGTTTGGCTTTACCGATTTATCCTGAAATGAAAAATAAGCAAATTGAGCGTGTCGTTCAATTAGTAAAAGAATTCTATGCATAATGCAGATCGCAGAGTTGCTGTTGTTGGACTTGGTTATGTGGGTTTACCGGTAGCCATCGCCTTTGCAAAAAAATTTTCTGGGATAATTGGTTTTGACATCAAAGAAAAACGAATCGCAGAATTAAAAAATTTTCAAGATAAAACCAATGAGGTTTCCGCTGAAGAATTAAAAAAATCCCAAATACATTTTACTGCGAATCGGCAAGATTTAAAAGCAGCTGACTTTTTTATTGTTGCCGTGCCCACACCGATTGATCAAGATAAAAGACCGGATCTATCAGCTCTCATTTCTGCCTGCGAAATTGTGGCCCAATGTTTGAAAAAAGGAGATATTGTTGTTTTTGAATCGACGGTATATCCCGGCGTGACGGAAGAAATTTGTGGAAAAATACTGGCCAATGGTTCTGGCCTCAAACAAAGCAGCGATTTTAAGCTGGGATATTCACCGGAGAGAATTAATCCCGGAGATAAAGAACACACTTTAGAAAAAATTATTAAAGTAGTTTCGGGAGAAGATGCAGAGACTTTGGAAATAATTTCTCAAGTTTACGGGAAAGTGGTAACTGCAGGAATTTTTAAGGCCAGTTCAATTAAAGTTGCCGAAGCGGCAAAAGCTATTGAGAATACTCAAAGGGATTTAAATATCGCTTTAATGAATGAACTTTCTATTATTTTCGATCGAATTGGAATTTCCACAAAAGATGTGCTGGACGCAGCAGCAACTAAATGGAATTTTTTGCGCTTTAATCCGGGTCTCGTTGGTGGACATTGTATTGGAGTAGATCCTTATTATTTAACGACTAAAGCCGAACAACTTGGTTATCAACCACAAGTGATTCTTGCCGGGAGAAGAATCAACGACAATATGGGAACCTATATTGCCAATCGCACACTTAAACTAATGGCCAACGCCGGCACGGTGATGAAAAATGCCAAAGTTGGAATTTTGGGAATTACTTTTAAAGAAAATATTAATGATATTAGAAACAGTCGGGTGCCGGATATTGCCGCTGAATTGAAAGAATATGGAGTGCATGTATTGGTGCATGATCCTTTGGCTAATTCTCAAGAAGTAAAAGAAGAATATGGATTTGATTTGGTTAGTACAGAGTCATTAAAAGATTTGGATGCATTGATTATGGCTGTATCCCATCAAGAATTTATGAAAAAAAAATTAGCGCAATACATCAAGATGTTAAAGCCTAAAGGTGTTTTTGTTGATATTAAATCGGTGTTTGATCCCCAAGAAGTTCCGGAAGGATATTTGTATTGGCGGTTATAGTAAAGGTTCAGAGATCGGAATTCTGATTTCCGAAATCCGATCTCAGATTTCGGAAATCTGAGATCGGTAATCTGAAATCTGATTAAAGTGTGTAGGATGAATAAAATTTCAGAAATAAAAGAAAGATTAGCTAAAGAACAACACCGCTGGTTAATCACCGGTGTTGCCGGATTTATCGGCTCGCATTTGTTGGAACAATTATTACTTCTTGGCCAAGAAGTAATCGGCCTGGATAATCTTTCAACAGGCAAACAGGAAAATCTGGATTTGGTAAAAGATGCTGTCGGTAAAGATCATTGGAAAAAATTTCATTTTATCTATGGAGACATTTGTTCCCCAGAAGTTTGTAAAAGAGCGGTTACCGGAGTGGATTATCTTTTACATCAAGCAGCTTTAGGTTCTGTGCCTCGTTCGATTGTTAATCCGCGTGACACAACAAAAGTCAATGTCGATGGTTTTAACGAAATAATATTGGCGGCCAAAGAAGCTGGGGTAAAAAGAATTGCTTATGCCTCTTCCAGTTCTGTTTATGGCAATTTGGAAACTCCTTTACGGAAGGAAGAAGAGTTAGGGAAAGTTTTATCTCCTTATGCCGCTTCTAAAAGAGCAAACGAAATTTATGCGGAAGCTTTTACTGCTGCTTATGGTTTGGAAATAATCGGCCTGAGATATTTTAATGTTTTTGGGCCCAGACAAAACCCGGAAGGTGAATATGCGGCTGTAATTCCTAAATGGTTAAAACTTTTATCCGATGGCAAAGAAGCAACAATTTTTGGGGATGGAAAAACAAGCAGAGATTTTTGTTTTGTGGACAATGTAGTCAATGCCAATTTACTGGCGGTGTTTACTGCGGCCGAAAATTGTAATCAAGCTTATAATGTTGCCGTAGGAGAAACTACTACGCTAAATGAATTATTTGAGATTATTCTTAAGAACTTAAAAAATTCTTCTTTAAAAAAAGAACTAAAAGACAAAGCCCATTATGCTGATTTCAGAGTAGGGGATGTAAAAAGTTCATTAGCTGATATTTCTAAAATAAAAAAGCATTTGGGATATGCTCCGGCAATCAATGTCCAAGATGGTTTAAAAAATGTTGTTCAGGATTTTGTTAATAAGCACTGTTAGTTCCTGGCAATTTTTCTACGCTCTCCATTGTTAACCTTGAATAAAGTATTTTGAATCCCCATTTTATCAATTTCAAACATTTTGTCGGCAACTTCGGCATAATCAAATCTCCAGCCTTGACCATTAGGTGCATCTACTGAGACCCATAAAAATCTTTTAATGATCTCATTACTTGGAATGCCCAGCAACATGGAACCTTCCTTAAAAGGATGCAATCCCCATTTTGCCGTATTGGAATGAACGAACCAAATACTTCTATCTTTCTGGGAAAGATCGATATATTCCGCTTCTCCTTTTTCTTTTAAAATAATAATTATCGACTTAGAAGAACTCTGAGAAACCCAATACTCTTCGGCTGTGGCAGATTTATTAAAACCAAAAAAGAATATACAAAGTGCTAAAAAAGTTGCTTTGATCGGCATACAATTGTAACTCTCAAAAAATTTTCCATTAAACTTAAATTATTGTTTGAAGAGGGCTTTTCATAACATAAAAACCCTGATTTTCTAACAATTTCATGTTAATTGAATTAAAATCGAGCGAATTTCGTCTTGGTAACGACCTAACTTTATTACTAAATTCCCTTTTTTAAAAAAGCTTTCTAATTTATTGGATCAGATTTATATTTGCCCTGATTTGTACTAGGATTGAAGAGAGAAAAAAACGAGGTTCAAATGTCAGGTTATTATCTGAATTTCATCAAAGAATTTACTAAATCATTTAAAGAAATGGGTTCAATGTTTCCCAGCTCTAGAGATTTATCAAAAAAAATGGCTCGTCCCGTAAAAGAAGCTACAAGGCCGATCAACATTTTAGAAGTAGGTCCGGGAACTGGTCCAGTGACTAAACAAATTTTAAAATTAATGAGAGCAGGGGACAGTTTAACCATTTGTGAAATTAACCCGCGATTTGTGACTTTGTTAAAAGAGAATTTAAATAAAAATGAAGATTATCTAAGACTGCAGGAGAATGTCACGATTATTCAAGCTCCGGTGCAAGAATTATTAAAACAAGATAATCAAGAAAAATTCGATGTAATTATTAGTAGTTTGCCTTTTACTAATTTCAGGCCGGATTTAGTACAAGATATTTTAGATTCTTATCGCCAAATGATTACTGCTCAAGGGCAAGTTGTATTTTTTCAATACTTAGGTATAAAAAAAATAGTCAGATTATTTGCCAATGAAGATACCAAAAAACGTCTTTCCGGAGTTGAGCGGGTGATTGATAGTTGGTGCCATTCTACCGATGCTAAGATTAAAAAAGAAATATCAATTTTTAATATTCCACCGGCTTGCGCTTATCGTTTTGTTAAAGAAATAGAAAAACATTAAAATCAGAAATCAGAAATCAGAAATCAGAAATCAGAAATCAGAAATCAGAAATC
>CAYOOT010000008.1:0-59303 GCA_964405665.1 uncultured Bdellovibrionales bacterium
GCGCCCGGTTGACCAATATGTTTTGGAATTCCGGGCACCCATCAAGGGTGCCCCTACATTATAATTTTACGCTGACTTTCTTAATGGATCATCTTGTTTTTGATTATCAGTCCAGAAATTTCCTGATTTGATTTTTTCCAGTGTTTCTTGATAGCCAACATCAATGAGGGCTCCGATATAGTCGGGGTGCAAGGCGACATAGGACATTACTTCATAGGCAAGCATTTCGCCCATTTTGTGTTTTAGGATTTTAAAAATCGGCCAGGTAGCGCCCAGTGCGATAATAAAATCTCTAGTGGAGCGGGCAGCGGTTTGTTTGAGTACTTCGCCCATGCCGGAGTTATTTAAAATATGAAAATATTCATAAGGACAAAGGCAGAATGTATGCTCAATTGCTGGCGTTTCCCAAGTGGGGCGGCTGTAATATGGTTGTTGATATTTATCAAACCACCAGCGACGACCGGAGGTATCAATGGTGATAATTCTATTTGCTCCCAGTCTTAGTGCAGGGTCAACCGGAGTGTTATCGGATATTCCGCCATCAACTAAACGAACTTGTTTTGATTCGACATTCAAATGTACTGGAGGAAGCACTGATGGTAGTGCTGCAGAAGCTAAGCCGTGTGCGGCGGTTAATTTATCAACGTAAGAAACGTTGAAGGTTGCACCGGATAAGTATAAATCTTCAATTTTATTTTTTGCACAAGCAAATAGCAGAGACTTTCTTTCTTTGCCTTCCACTGTAGCCATTACGGCTACCGCTTGCAGATCTTTTCCCAAAAAACCATTTTCTGCTTTGTTCTCTTCTAAAATCGCATCGACTCTTCTTTGTAAAGGAGTGGGATCAAATATTGCCAGAGAAGTTTGTGTTGGACCAGGGGCAGAATATCTAAAAACTGCCACCTGAATTGCTTTTAAAAATGCTTTTGTAGGCGAGCCGCCAAAAGTGTTTGAATAAGTTCTTTCCCGCCAAACTGATTCCAGAATTTCAATTGCTCGTTCCGGACCGCGATTTAAACAACCCCCAAGCACAATACTATTTACAGCGCCAATACTGCTTCCTACAAGAATTGAGATTTTACTATTTCGCTCTGAAAGATATTTGAGAATAGCTTTTAAGGCTCCGACTTGATAAGCCGATCGGGAACCGCCACCAGAGAGCACCAGGCCAATTGAATCCGAACTTATGTCCTTTTCTTGATCAGTCACACTTTCTCCGAATATTCTTATATATTAGAAGCTTTAGAGCCTTAAATAGACTCTCTTATATTAGACTATCGAGATAAAATTAGGAATCTAAAGCTTATTGTGAATAGCCAAGAACTTTTTAGAGCCCTCTTTTCCTAGTATTTTATCCAAGAGATTAGGTTCAGTTTCCAACAGATCCACGAAGATAAGGCCATCTAAGACGTCTCCGAAGCTGGTATCAACGTTAAATCCCAGCATTTTCCCCCCAACCTTGAGGTATTGTTTAAGCAAAACAGGAACGGTTTTATGCCGGGCTTCAATATCATGCAGCAAGTCAGTAACATCTTTAAGATCTTTTACAACCACGCTCGTTGTTTGAATGTCCATTCCAAGAATCTTGGTTCTGCCCATCGGGTTTTTAGCTTTAATTAGCTTGGCCAAATCAGGTAGAAAATTGTTCGCTTTTAGGAACATGCTGATTAATTCTCTAGAAAGAGAATCATATTCGTTATTAATACTAACCGGTCCGAAGAGAATTTTATATCGAGGATTGGCTAAAACATAAGCTCCGATTCCTTTCCAAAGAAGCAACAAAGAGGAATAGTTTTTTTGGTATTCACTGCGAATAAAGGATCTTCCCAGTTCCAAAGCAGGACCCATTTGTTGCAGCAGTCCCGGTTTATAGTCAAAAAGAGTACTGGAATATAATCCTTTTGGCCCCAGTTTTTTTAACACACGATCGGCTTTTGCCAGGCGATACGCACCGACAATTTCTTTTTTTTCTTTGTTCCAAATAAAAAGATGCGTATAGTAATTGTCGTATTGATCAAGATCTATTTCTTTTCCAGTGCCTTCGTGAACTTGCCTAAAGGTAACTTCTCTTAATCTGCCTATTTCTCGCATCACATTGGGAATTTGTTTGAAACGGGCACAATAAACTGCCAATTCCGAGTTTTTGAGCAGGACGTTTTTACTGGGAAGTTTATTAATCTCTGCTTGCATCAGATCGGGATTTACAGGATTAATTACTGGAGCAAGAACTCTTGTTTGATGTTTGCTCGGCACCGGCAGATCTTGAATTTCTATTTGAGAATGAAAATTTTGCTCATTGCCTAAGATATAAGTTCGAAGTCTGAGATAGCTAATCATGTCTTCGTCAGAAGCAAATGTTTGCAGTTTTTCGTTAGAAATCACATTGCCTATTTTTAGTCTAATTTCCGTATTTCTTTTATTATAAAGTTGTCGTGGTAATAAGACGGTTCTTAGAAAAGGATGGATGATGCCCATTAATTGAAAAAACATGTTATTTCTTCCGGGAAAAAATACCGGCAATGCCACAGCTCCGGAGTGGCGAATGATTCTACTGATGGTTGGACTCCAAACAGGATCACATACTTCTTTTCTTTTCCAATGAAAATGAGAAACAGTGCCGGATGGAAAAATACAAAGCACACCGCCATTTTTTACCCAGGCGATAGTTTCTTTGATCGGTTTTAAGTTGATTTTAGGAGCATTTCCTCCGCCAAAGGGATCGACATAAATACAAAAATCTTTTGTCTCCGGAATAAGTCCCAGTAAATAATTGGCCATGAATTTAACGTCAGGCCGTATTGTCCTTAAAAGTTGCAAGAGTAAAGTTGCCTCAATGCCACCAAAAGGATGATTGGCAACAACAACTAAGGGACCGGTTTTGGGAATTTTTTCTAAAGAGTCCTCAATAACAGAATATTTAATATTTAAAATTTCATGAACAGCTTTGACAAAATCTAAAGGATTATTGTAATTAGCCGCATGAGCTGTGCGATAAAGATCTCCCAGTTGTTTTAGAGCCAAGGCACGGTCGATTAGAGGAGATAATAATTTTACAATATTGGGGACAGGAAAATTTCTTACTGAGAACAAATTGTTTACGTTATCCATGTTTTCTTTTTGTTGGCCTACTAAATTTCAATTTGTTCGCAATTGATAAAAGAATTCACATTTGTTACGGGCAAATATTATACCGAGTTAATTCATGCACACTACTCAATACTAATATTTAGCAGTTTTGACAATTATTCAAAGGATTATTTAAGATTAAACTTCTGATTATATATGAAACTGATTATTCCCGTTTAATTCCCGCGAACGAACCATTACATTAAAAAATACTTATTTTCTTTTGTTTTTTTACAATTACATTATCCAATAAATGATCAATTGTAGTCTTGATTTTGTTTACTTCTATTGGCTGAATATCATCTTCTGTGATTAGTTTGTTTAGAGTGTCGTTTGTCAGACATAATTTGGAAAAAGCCATGTTATAAGCATTTTTTAAATTATCGAGAGTTGGTTCACGAGTTAATTCTTGAATTTTATCTAATCTATTTTCCAATGCTTGGATAATTCTTCTTGCAGTGGAAAGGTTTTTACTTCCACCATGAACGGTCATATTCAGGTTACTTACCACCAATTTTTCTATTTCGTATATTTCTTTTCTAGAACTGTTAATTAACTCAATAATAGAAGTGCAGATTTCATGAACTGCCTTACTTAAAAAACTTATTTCTTTTTCTGAATGCCCTGACATATATACTGTCCACTTATACTACTTTTTAAACACCTTCAGTCATTAATCATGGAAACTAAGGAATTGATCCTTTGTGGCGATAATAGGCGGAAATTATTAAAGATTTATAAATCCCCCTCTTTCTGACCTAAGCTTGCGCAGCGCTCCAAAGGTAGAATAAAATTTAGTTCTAAGCTAGTATTGCAAGAATATCAAGAAAATCAAGACTTTCTTTTGAAGCATTCTGTTGCAATAAACAGATTAGGCTTAAAGTAATATGTTTAAAAAGTTTTTAATAATTTTGTCCTTAATGACCATAAGCACCCAGCTTGCATGGGCTAAGTCCGAGCTTGTAGAAGGTCAAGTATCATTAGGTTGTAGCGCTGAGGCTTGTATCGCAGTATTTCAACCGCTTAAAACAACTTTAGTTGTAACCTTTTACAAAGAAGGTAAAAAAGCAAAAGTTGAAAAAGAAGTTCAGTCTGATGATGATGGAAATTTTTCCTTAAAATTAAAACCGGGAATTTATAGTTTTTCAATTAGTCCTTTAGCTTCAGGAAAAACTCCTTTTAATAATGATTTAAAAGGCAGTGATCTTTATATTACTAATGGCAGTGTAAAAGTTAGTAAAGGACTTTCAACGAAAGTTTTTTTGGAAGCCTTGAGTAATCAGACGGAATAAAGGAAAAAGTTTATAAGTCTAGGTAAGAAGCGGACTAAAGTCCGCTTCTTAGCATGATTTTTAATGGTTTCGCAGCAAGAGCTCATTCAGGCCGTAACTTTCTTACTAGCCACTTCACTCTTCTTACTTTGAAAATCCAGGACTAATTGTTCATCTTTAAGACTTACCTTTACTTCTCCGCCATTAGCAAGTTTTCCAAATAAAAGTTGATCAGCAAGCAAATCTTTGATGTTTTTCTGGATAAAACGCTGTACTGATCTAGCACCGTATTGGGCTTGAAAGCCTTTTTGAGCAATCCACTTTCTTGCTTCAGGTGTAATCACTATCGTTGAGCCTTTTTTCACCAATTGTGAATCAATTTCTACGATGAATTTATCCACTACGCGTTCTACAGTTTCGGTATTGAGGGCTTTAAATTTAAGGATCATATCCAAGCGATTTCTGAATTCTGGACGAAATTGTTTATCGATTGCTCCTTGACCGATACTCGGAGCGTTCTCCCCAAAGCCGATACTATTTCCAAAAATATTTTCAGAGCCAACATTGGAAGTTAGGATAATAATCACATTTCTAAAATCGGCTTTACGTCCATTGTTGTCTGTCAGACAAGCATTGTCCATTACTTGAAGCAGAATGTTAAATAAATCTGGATGTGCTTTTTCTATTTCATCCAAAAGTAAAATACAGTAGGGATTTTTAATTATGGAATCTGTCAATAAACCACCTTGTTCAAAACCGACATATCCCGGAGGTGAACCGATTAAACGAGCAACGGTGTGTTTCTCCATGTATTCACTCATGTCAAAACGAATTAATTCCAGTCCCAGTGTTTTGGCCAGTTGTTTGGCGACTTCGGTTTTTCCCACCCCCGTAGGGCCGGCAAAAAGAAAGGAGCCAACCGGTTTGTTCTCGGAAGCAAGTCCGGAGCGGGCACGTTTAATTGCTTGTGCTAAGCCGGAAAGTGCCTCGTCTTGACCGAAAACAACTTGTTTTAACTGAGTTTCCAAATCACGCAGTTTTTCTCGTTCTGTAGAACTGACGGTTTGGGGCGGAATTTGCGCTATTTTTGCAATAATTTTTTCGATATGTGAAATTTTAATGATTGCTTTTTGTATTTTATTGTCTTCCTGTTGTAAGCTCAATTCAGCTCCCGCTTCATCCAAGACATCAATCGCTTTATCTGGCAAAAATCTTTCATTAATATATTTTGCTGAAAGTTCTGCAGCTGTTCTGATGGAAGAAGCTGAATATTTTACCTGATGAAAAGTTTCCAACTTTTCTTTTAAGCCATTGAGAATTTCTATTGTTTCTTCAACACTGGGTTCTTTGACATCAATTTTTAGAAAACGTCTTGCTAGCGCCTTGTCTTTTTCAAAATGATTTTTATATTCTTCATAGGTGGTGCTGCCGATAAAACGGATTTTACCTTTGGTTAAAACCGGTTTAAGAATATTTGCCGCATCAAGTGTTCCCCCCGATGTTGAGCCTGCTCCGATGATCGTATGAATTTCATCGATAAACAAAATAGGATTTTCTTCTTTTTCCAAGGCTTTTAAAACATTTTTTATTCTTTCTTCAAAGTCCCCACGAAAACGAGTCCCGGCAATCAATGAGCCAAGATCCAGAGAAAATATTTTTACATTTTTAAGTTTTGCCGGAATGGTATTGTTAGCGATTCTAATCGCCAGCCCTTCTACCAAGGAGGTTTTCCCCACACCTTGATCGCCTACAAAAAGTGGATTATTTTTATTTCTTCGGGCGAGAATTTGAATGGCTCGATCCAATTCTTTTTCCCGGCCAATCAGGGGGTCTAGTTCGCCGCGGGAAGCTCTATCAGTAAGGCATACGGTAAAACGTTCCAAAGGATTTTTTCCATTGGCCATTTGTTCCAGATCTTCATCCTCAATATTATATAACTCTGGTAATTCTTCATCGAAATTATTATCGCCATGAGAGATGTAATCCAGAACATTTAAACGATTTATTCCTTCTTCCAGAAGAAAATAAACAGCATGACTTTCTGTCTCGGTATAAAGTGCAGCCAATAAATCTCCGGCACTCACTATTTTGCTGCTAGAATATTCCGTATGCAGTATTGCTCTTTGTAAAACTCTTTGAAATCCCAGGGTTTGAAAAGGTTCTTTTTCGGTTTGCGCAAGAGTTTCTAAATTTTTGTTGAAAAAATTATCAAGTTTTGCATTTAGGCGATTAATATTTCCGCCACATGTTTTTATTAAGAGCTTTCCTTTGCTGTTATTTACAATGGCAAATAATAAATGCTCAATACACACATACTCATGTTTTCTGCTAATTGCTTCATTTAAGGCTGTCTGCAATATTGATTCGGCATCTTGATCAAACATCTTCCTCCAGTTGGCATTTAAGTGGAAATTCATTTTGCTTGGCTAAATGATGGACGATCGTAATTTTCGTTTCTGCAATTTCTTTAGTATAAATTCCGGCCACTCCTGCTCCTTTTTGATGGACATCAAACATTATTTTTTCTGCCTGAGGAGATGATTTATTAAAAATACTTTGTAAAATATGCACCACAAAATCCATAGAAGTATAATCATCATTTAAAAGAATTACCCGATACATTCTCGGTTCTTTTATACTGGAGCGTTCTTTAATTGCTGTTCCAGTTTCTTTTAAGGGTTTGCGTATGCTCATTGTTATACTAAGTAATAGTCTTTTATTCTCTATTTTAGCTGTATTCTTTATTAGATGCTAGTTGCAAATTAGTTGATCCTTTTATCCTCTGTTGCATCTTAAGTATTAAGAATATTAATTAATTTTTCTTATTAATTGCCAGGGAACCTGATATTATGACAGATAGCTACTTTGAATTATTCGGCTTATCGATTCTTTTTTCAGCACAAGCCAAACAGTTATTATTATCAGCTACTATCGGCTTTATTATTGGTTTTGAAAGAGCGCTTAGAGGAAAGCCTGCTTCGATGCGGACTTTTTCCACAATTTGTGCCGGAAGTTGTTTGTTTACAATATTATCCGTGGAAGCCAATGGGGGACAGAATGCTCTTCCTCATGATGTGACTAGAATTGCCGCACAAATTGTTACAGGTGTGGGATTCTTAGGCGGTGGTGTGATTTTTAAAACCACAGACAGAATCGAAGGAGTTACAACTGGGGCCCTTGTCTGGTTAGCTGCCGCTATCGGGATGGCCTGTGGTTTTGATCGAATTTCTTTGGTTGTTTGGGCCTGCATTATTGGAATTCTTGTTCATCTCTTAAGTAGCATTTCTTATTACATTTTTACCGTACGCGGTGGAATTAACGGCAAGAAACCTGTTGAGGAAGCCTAAAGCAGAGGCCTTGCTTTGATTCTTTTTGCTCTTGTTAATTTTTTTTGTTAAGTTTTCAAGCAATTATTTCATAACTATTAATAGGACTGAATATACAGTCTTGATCCCTAATTGGATGGAGCATTATGAAGCCGGTGAAGTTTTTTTTAAGTTTTAGCATCTTGTTTTTTTGTTCTTGCACTTTGTTCTCCAGTAGCAAAGAAGAAAGTAAAGTTATTAAACAAACCCCCAATGAGGGTAGTTTTAATAGAGATTTAGAAAAAGATAGCTTTCAAAAAAAAGGATTTAAAGCTGGCAAAGGACAGCTTCCCAAATTTGAGTTGGCTCGTTATCAATATTGTGGAGATGACAGAGATTGTATCATCGTTAGCAACGGCTGTTGTGATTGTGCCAATGGCAGTCCTGATGTCTCGATCAATAAAGATCGCTTGGCAGCTTATGAAGCCCGTTTTAATTGTGTCGATGTGCTTTGTGGAGAAAAAAGTGTAGACCCGATTTGCGGTTCAGGAGTGGTTTCTTGCGTTAATCATAAATGTAAGTATTTTGGACCGGAAGAAGAAGATAAAAAATAATCTTCTAAAATAAAAATTAGGCAGTTGTCAGATCGAGAAGAGTTACAATAAAAATTCTTCTTTCACCAACAATGCTTTTACTTCAATGGTTTTTCAATTTAATTGTAAAACGAGAACCGAAGCATTAACATTTGCTTCCGTTCCTCCAACTACACTTGCCAGACCAACGGCTGCGTTAGAACTGTGATTGACAAGAGTAAGAACATCTCCTACCCCTAGAATCAAAATAGCTTGACCAGTATTTTGCTGAGTACCCGCACCGGAACCATAGATTGTCGATGGGGTTGGAGAGCCATTTACAAATATTCCAAATTGATTTGATTCAGTGCCTGTTACCGAAAAGGTAACGGCATATGTTCCTGCATTTTCCGCAAGAATTGAAGTCGTGGAAAGACCATGTGTAATATCAAGTAGAGGACCATTGCTATCAAAAACAACTGGGGCGTCGATAGCTACTGTCTGTGCAGTAGTATTGTAAACATATCCATATCCTAAAATACCGCCGGGTCCTTGTGGACCAGTTGCACCTGTTGTCCCGATCGGTCCGATCGGTCCTGTTTCTCCAGTAAGCCCTGTTGCGCCAATTGGGCCAATTGGTCCTATGGGCCCTGTAGCTCCTGTTGCTCCGGTTGCGCCAATTGGTCCTGCTGGGCCTGTGGCTCCAGCAATTCCGGTCACACCTGCTGCTAAGAGTTCGATTTCAAGTTCTGTATAATGACTGGTAGTCGGACACTCTTTAGTGCCAAAGATCACATTCACACTTTCTCTGTTGTTTGGAAGTAGTGCCAATCCAAAATTAGTACTAGGATTGTCCAACCATCCCTGAACAATATTGGAAGTGACATCAAAAGTTATCCATTTCCTTTCATCACTTTTCTGGACTCTAAGAGGGCCGGTTGAAATCAAAGTGCCTAAATTTGGAGCATTGCTCCTACTAAGGGTTGCTTCATCCCAAGCCTGATTAAGAACAAAGATGTCTAAATATCCCTCATCAGGAACGGATTTGACGAATAGCCGAAGTGTTGCCTTATTAATGGAAGCTCCAGTGCTAATGGGAGTAAGATCTAATCGGACAAAACTTCGATTTTCATCTCTATTGGAGCTTTTTACAACCATTCTTCCAAGCTTACCAAAGTTAGCATTATTCTTGGCAAAACTGATTTGAGCATCATCTGTGGGATGCATATTGTCAGCCAGGGCAGGAGCTAGAGAGCTAAATAGCATTACAAGAATAAAGAATAATTTTTTTTGCAAATTAAGGATACGTTTCTTGGAAATTAGAGAGTTAAGGTAGTTCATGATGACGCATCCTTTAAATTTTAATTATTAATTAAATTGTGACGGAAGTGATTTTGAAATTACTTTTTCTTATTTATCAAGGAGAGATAACATGACAGCTTATTAAGGAGAGCTGATATGACAGCGATCATCTTGCAAGCTTAAAAGGAATTAATAGGTTGGGCAACTTTTGTAAACGGGAACAACGTTAAGTGGATAAAATTGCGAATTATTATATGAAAATTAAGGAATAGTTGGGTCAGGAAGAGTTACAATAAAAGTTGTTCCTTCTCCAACGGTGCTTTTAACTTCAATTCTTCCATTGTGCGCATCAACTATATTTTTTGTGACATATAGTCCTAAGCCAGTACCGGCGATTTCTTGATGATTTTCTGAACGGCTGTAACGATCAAAAAGAATATGACTGGTATGACGATCAATTCCGGGCCCGGAATCAGTAACGCTAATTTCCACTTCATCATCCAATCTTCTTCCGGTTAAAGTTACTTTGCCATTATTTGGCGTATATTTTAGGGCATTGCCAATGAGATTACTTAATACCCGATGTAGTCCGATTCTGTCGGCAAAAACTTGAACCTGTTCTTCTACGGGTTTATAAATGAACTTAATCGATTTTGCTTTGGCAGTAGAAAAATAATCAAGGAAGGTTTCTTCCAGTATTTCGTGCACTGAATACCACTTGGGTTTAATTACTAAAACACCGTCTTCGATTCTTCTGGCACTTAATAATTCATCGATAATGTTAATACAATTTCTGGCACAAGAAGCAATTCGCGTAATCATTTCCGGACCTTCTTTGCTGTCTAGAAGTTTAGGATCATTTAGCAGTTCGGCACTAGTGAGAATGGCTCCTAGCGGACCTTTTAAATCATGAGATGTTGTTGCCAAAAGATCTCTTTCTTTCCGTTCTTGATCTTTTCGGCGAGTGATATCTCTTACCCAGAGCACATACTTTTCATTCGCCGCTTCGGTTTCCAGATTAAAAGCTATTTCTTCAACAGGAGCTTCCAAAGAAACCTTACTTAAAGAAAGAGCATAATGTTGAAAAATTTTTTTGTTTTTACTCTGAATTTGGATTTCCGAATTCCAAATTAATTCCTGAGAATTTTCGGCCACTTGTTTTTTTAAAGAATTGGCAATTGCCGAGTCATGTTTGCGAATCAGATCTATTAAATTTACCGGAGTAGATATTTGTTTTTTCGTAGAAGTTAATGCGGCAATAAATTTGTAAAAAGCATCATTGGCAAAAATGGCTATACCCTCGGTATCAAGAATTGCCAAACCATCTGAGGCCGCATGTACTGCTGCCCAGAAGTTTTTACGTTCTTGGTTCAATTGCACTGTAGATTTGATTCTTAGTTGCATTAATTTTTCCAGAAGCGGGTTTTGTTCTTCGTCCTTGCTTTAGATGCTTAATTTCTGATAAAAGTTACCCCAGATTGGCTTTTTGAGTATTTTTTGTTAGAATAGCTCATATTTTTGTTTTAAAATCTTATGGTTAAGTCAGATAATTGGATTCGCAAATGGGGTATGGCCGGTGGCACAGAACCATTTCTGGAGGAGAATGTTAATCCTGCCAGCTATGATATTACCCTTGGTTCTCATTGGATTTGTCCAACAAGGGAGCCGGAAGAATTTGAAGCTAATGAATTAGTTCTTTTTCCTGGTGAAGTGGTCCTTTCTACTACCAGAGAGATTATCAAGATGCCCCGTGATGTTGTTGGTGATTTGAAATTAAAAAGTTCTTTGGGTCGTTTGTGGTTAAATCATAGTTTGAGTGGCTGGATTGATTGTAATTTTCAAGGGCAGGTTACCTTAGAATTACAAAATTTGGGTCCCTATCCAAGACGTCTTGCTTTTGGAATGAGAGTGGCACAAATTGTTTTTTACCAGATGGAAGAACCTCCGCTAGTCGCTTACGGAGAAAAGGGTAAAGGACATTATCAAGGACAGATGGGGACAACCCGTGCCTGGTCTGAAGAATTTTTCCCAACTGTAAAAGAAGAACCGAGAAAGAAGTAGAAAGGTAAAATAAATGGCAAGTTCATCCCTACGCACCGAAATTCCTTTAAAAAAGAGAAAAATAATTAAGAAAAGTTTTCATGGTGTTCTTAAAGTATTTTATTTTATGGGCCCTCTTAGTCTTTTGCTGTATGCGTACTTTTTCTCCGGTTATGTGGAGTTATCTCCACGTTTAGAAGAGAACAAATGGGCAATTTTTGGTTATTGGTTACTGCTAGTTGCGCTTTTTGTTTTTAATGAAATGATTTATCATATCTTATATTTCATCACTTATTATTATGAAATGGATGATAAGAATCTGGTAATTAGAAAAGGAGTGGTGGTTAGAAAAGAAATCACTTTACCATTTTCTAAAATAACAGACGTCTATGTCGATCAAGATGTCGGAGACTTTTTGTTGGGTCTGTATGATGTTTATATTTCTACTCCCACCGCAGAATCCGGAAAGTTTGCTCATATTGATGGAGTCAACAAAAAAGGTAGTGTCAAATTACGTCAGATGATCCTTGATGCGGTGAATCGTGAAACTGCAAGGAATCCTTAGTTAGATAAATAAGAAGGAATTAAAAATTACTGGACCGCGGACGTCCTCGTCCGCAACCTGAAATCCAGCGAAGTATGAATTCTCATAGTTAAAAATAATTTTTTTACAGTTCGCTTTGAGACTTCTGTCTGAAATACGACCCAGGTTGCGGACGAGGACGTCCGCGGTCCAGTGATCATGATCACAATTAAGCAGTCTTGCTAGAATTAAGACTATAAAGTGGATTATCTCAACTTCTTCGCTTGCCAATCGTATTTGATTTCTTTGATTGGGAAATTAGAATTAAGTTTCGCGGTGCTAAATCCTTTAATCATTGTTCCGTCTTCAGAAATCATTGCGGTATTGTTTAATCTCAGACCGTTTGATTTGTCGACATCAAATACCAAGACATCATTGTTTTTGAGAGTTGCTTTGAAGTAATTCTGAATACCGACACTTTTTACTTTTGGATCTCCAGTAACTGCAACTTCCGCAAAAGTATAGCCCATTAATTCTTTTTCATTTTTTGGCCAAAGAACAATGATTCCCAAATCCTTTGTGCTGGAGGTTTTCACACTATCTAATCTCCAGGTCCAAACGCCGACAAATTTATTTAAGGGAGAGTCTGGAAGGGAATTTTTTAAAAGAGGAAGGCTAGGATTTGATTGAGGAGTAACTTGATTTAAAGAACTCATTACGTCATCAATTGAAAAATACCCCAAGCCACCTTTAGTCGACCAGTCCACTGATTTCCCAGTTACTTCTTGACCATTTTCTTCACGAACATAACCTTTAGTAATACTAAGATTCCCAGTAACCGATTGTTGGTATCTATCAGCTAAAAATAATTTCTTAAGTTGTACTTCGTTTGTTCTTTTTACTTCTCCCGGTTCGGAGATACCATTAGAATTATTATCAAACCAAAGTGCCAATGGTTCCAATTCTTGTCCACTTATTTCCCCGTCATAGTTTTGGTCAAGTGTTTGCAGTGCTTGATAGCCATTTTCCCAAGGTTGGGGTTTTAAATTTGAGACTAAGGAAGCAATTCTCTTTCCGCCAAATGTCCATTTTCCAAAGAGCTGAGAAGCGGAAGTGATATTTCCTTGATGGTTAGGATCGTAAACTAATAGCGGAGCTTTAGCGCTAGCTTTCCATTGCCAGAAAAGATTATCTTTCTTGCTATCTAAAGGGAAATTTACGTAAGTAACTTTTTCATCAATATCAAAACCTTCATTCCAAATTAAGGAAATAGGAGTAGTGACAAAATCAAAGCTTTGACTTGCTAAAAAGGCACCGTTAGCACAGGAGTTAATGGATTCTTGCGCATTAAGATCGGCCTTGTTAATGGGGTTACAAGATTGATCGAAGAATGCTGTGAAACCATAAGGCGAACCGCTTTGTGGTTGAACAAATGCAAGATTAGTTAGTGCGGAAAAAGGAACCTTCTGCGCAGCTTTATTGGCGCATTTATCTCCATCATTGTTAATTCCACCTCTAAAGTACCACATCACACCATCGTCTAATAATTTATCTTGATGGTTTCGGCATTTTACATATTCTTTGGCAAACTTCATTGCTTGTTGTTTTTCATTTTCAAAGCAATTCAGGTTAAAGGCCGATTCCGCAGTACTTAGTTGATCTTGAATGTTTGTTGTTTGATCTTCTCCGGCGATTTGTCTTACCTCTAATCTCATCAAAAGAGGACAATCATTTTGGCATTGTCCGTTAACGGCGCTTTGGCCATCCGGACAGCAAATCCCTTGGGTAAAAATTTGTCCGCTAGGGCAAAAACTGCAAACTCCATTAACTAAGAATCTTTGATTACTGGAGCAACAACCGTCTTTTTCCGGTGAACCGGCAACTTGTAAGCGATCAGCTGAACTGCAAGGACAGTCTTGCGGACAACTGAGATTGGATTCTGCTGCAGAGCAAGTTCCATCACCACAATGGCAGTCCTGAGGGCAACTTTGAAATGTTTCAGCTCCATTGCAGACGTTATCTCCGCAGACAAATTGGGGAACAGTGGTTGTAGTAGTAGTTATTGTTGTTGAGGTAGTTGTCGCCGTAGTAATTGTTGTAGAGGTTGTTGTTGTAGTGCTCGTGGTTGATGTAGAACTTGTGGTTGTTGTTGTGGTAGAATCGGGTGGACAACAATCAACACAATTATAAATTGTTTCACCTCTATTAGCTTCACAAATGCCATTGCCACAAGAACAATCCACTTGGCAGCTAGTCATCGTTTCACCTTTACTTGCTTCGCAAGAACCGTTGCCACAATGACAATCAAATAGACAGGTACTAATACTTTCGCCCTTATTTGGCTCGCAAGCGCCATTGCCGCAATGACAATCTAAAGGACAATTGGTCGGTGTTTCATTATAGGAAGCCTCACAAATTCCATCGTTATCACAAACATGTCCGACAACTACTGTGGTGTTAGTAGTTGTATGTCCACACATTTCACTTTGACAAGCAGCGTATGAAAATTTTGTAATTAATAAGATGGAAAAAAAGACAAACGAAAAAAATTTTATCAACTTCATAAAATTACCTCTGATATGAAACCCAAAATAACATAATTCCCTATAAAAAAACAGAGTATGATCGTTGTCATATAACTGGTTAAAAATACTACATTTAATTGAATAAAAATTAGAGATTATTCAATTAGCCCAGATTTGATCGCCATCTGAACAAGTTCAGCATTGGTACTAATACCTAATTTTTTCATAATATTAGCTCTGTGACTATCAATTGTTCTAGGGGAAATGTGTAAAAGTTTTGCCACTTCGCGATTATGATTTCCTTCACAAAGTAATTTCATTATTTCTCTTTCGCGAGTTGTTAGTGCGGATAAAGGATTTACAACGATAGGATGTTTTCCGCTGCTACTGAGAAGTGCATTGGTTACACTGGGAGTAACATAAGTTTGTCCTTTTAATAATGCATAAATTGCAAATTCGATTTCTTGTTTGGAAGAAGATTTGGATAAATAACCTTTTGCTCCTGAGCGAATGGCTTGACTGACAGAACTTTCATCTTCTCTTGCAGATAATACAAGAATTATTGGTTTCTTATCGAGCTTTTGCATGCGTTCGATATTTTCAATTCCGCCGATATTGGGCATGTTAATATCGAGAATAACAATATCCGGTACTAATTTTTCTACTAGTGGAAGAAGATCAAAACCATCTCCTGCTTCTCCAATCACTTGCCAATTGGCTATTTGGCTAATAATTGAGCGCAAACCTTCGCGAATCATTACCTGATCATCAGCGATTATAAATTTTGGCATACAAGTTTTTTGTAAGAGATTCTCCTAATACTTTTTCGACAAAATTACTATAATTCTTAAACGACTTTTAATCGATGTTTAACTTGTTGATTTTGTTGTATTACTATGTGATTCAGTGATCTGATTAAATTAAATAAAAGAATGACTAAAAACAAAAGATGATAAGCAAATCAGCGTATAGTTTGCCAGCGGTTGAGGCCGTATCTTCTGAAATTGTAAAGCTTCTGAAGTTAGGCCGAATCAGTACTCTGGGAGTTTGTGGTCTTGGAGGAACAGGAAAAAGTTCAGTTTGCCGTGAAGTTGCAAAGCGCAATCCTCAAACAATTGTTTTTGAAATTGATTGGTTTTGCGAACATTCCTCGGCAGATCGTCGGCTCTTAGTTAAAAAGGCGCTAGCAGAAAACGATCAATCGGCTCTTGCTCATTGGGAAGATCCCTCAGCCTGGTATGATTGGAATTTGTTATTAAAGAACCTCAAAGAATTGCGGAAAACTGGCAAACTTCATTTGAAAAATGCTTGGCGCCAAAGCACGGGAGAAAAGGATCTGCAAATAGATTTACAACTCCCCAAAGGTCACTGCGTAATACTTGTAGATGGAATTTATTTATTACATCCGCTGATTCGTAAAGAACTAGATCGAGTAATTTTGCTAACGATATCAAATCAACTATCAATAGAACGTAGTGCATTAAGAGATCAACATCGCAGTGATGCTGAGTATCTTCATTGGAAAGCTAAATTGCTAGAATCTTTTGATAGTCCTTATTTTGAACGTTACGGTGGAAATGTTGATCTGGAAGTAAAAATATAAAAGAGATTACTATTCAAAAAAGATAAAACCGTAATCCCCGGTATAACCATTTTGTTGCATCAGCCAAACCCATTCTTCGGGTTTCATAAAAGCACGACAAGTTAGCTGCCAATAGAGTAAATTAATTTTTTCCTGTTCATTACGATAAGATTCCACAACAAAATATTTATTTATAGCAACCCGTTCTAGTTCAGAAAGGGCCGAGGATAATTCATAGTTATAAAGATTATGCAGGGTATTAAGAGAAATAACTAAATCAAATTCTTTGTCAGAAAAAGGAAGTTTTGTGGCATTGGCTAATCTTAAATAAGGTCGGACTTCTTCTTTGGAATTTTTGATTCCAAATTCTGAAAGATCAATCCCTTGAACAATTACTCCGGGAACAACTTGTGTTAGTTCATAAAGCAAAAATCCTTTACCGCAGCCAACATCAAGAATCTTCTTGCCGGCTGTTAATTGATAATGCTGAGCAATTTTTTCAGCAACAGGACGCCAGCGGCCATCATATTTATATCCTCCGTAACCATACTGTCTTTCTCCGTCCCAATAATCTTTATCAAACTTTAGCGCCACTTCGGCGCATTTTGCTTTGTCGTGTTCAGTTACGCGCTCTAAGTAATTGCGTTTGGTTTTGGTATGCAGAGGCGTAATGAAGTCTAGATTTTTCATGAAATAATTTTGATATTAATTGCTTAGGGGACAGCTGATTTTTACTGGACCGCGGACGTCCTCGTCCGCAACCTGGAACTTATTAAAGCATGAAGCCTCATAGTCTGCAAAAGGAAAATCTCCCTTTGAGGCTTCTGTCTAAAAAAAGTTCCAGGTTGCGGACGAGGACGTCCGCGGTCCAGTGAAATATGATATTTGGATATTAATACTTATTGATTATAGCTTAAGAATAAAGTCAATAATTGCCTCAGAGGTAATGCCATAAGATTTCATCAGTGCCTCTTGCGAACCGTAGTTTTTACAGAAAGTATCGGGAATACCCAGGCGTTTGAATTTTTTTACTTTAGCAAAATTGCCTTCAGCAATTAATTCGGCAATAGCACTTCCTAAACCTCCATTGATAATTCCTTCTTCAATGCTCACTATCGTATCGATTTCAGAGAGTAAGGGCAGAATAGTTTTTGTATCAAGGGGTTTGATTGTCGGGCAATGAAGAATTGTGGCTTGAATATTTTTATTTTTTAGTTCTGCAGCAGCATCGAGTGCCAGCTTTAAACAAATTCCAGTTGTAATAATTAAGGCATCTTTACCTTCTTGATATTGATAGGCTTTTCCAAAAATAAATTGATCTTCTTCTTTGGTAACTAAAGGATCTCCTCCCTTGGCAATGCGGATATAAATCGGGCCCTGGTAATCAAGTGAAGCCAGCATTAACTTTTTCATTTCTAGAGCATCAGCAGGGGCGACAATTGTCATCTGGGGAATAGCGCGCATTAAAGCGATATCTTCAATTGCTAAATGAGTAGGACCAAGTGGGGCATAGACTAAACCGCCACCGCTTCCCAACAAACGAACGGGTAAGTTGTGTAAACATAAATCGATTGCAACTTGTTCGTAAGCTCTTCTGGAAATAAAAGTCGTAATCGTATTAAAGTAAGGAATCTTTCCTTCTAGAGCAAGACCGGCGGCCATGCCGATCAGATGGGCTTCGGAAACTCCTTCCATAAAAAATCTTTCCGGAAATTCTTCTTTGAATTTTTCTAAAGTATTTTTTCCCAGATCGGAACCAATGAAAACCACTCGCGGGTCAATCTTGGCCAAATCATAAACAGTATTTAAAGCGGTTTGTCTCATCTTAATCCTTGGAAAGCGATTTCAACAAACGCTCTGCTTCTTCTCTTGTTATTTTTGCTTTATGGTGCCAGCTGGGATTATTTTCCGCTTCCGGCAGTCCTCGTCCCTTAACGGTATGACAAATTAAAGCGCTTGGTTTTGATTTTACAAAAGGAGCGGCTTGTAAAATATTTTTTAACAGATTGCGATCGTGACCATCGGTTTCCTGCACGGCAAAGCCGAAGGCTTTCCATTTATCGACAAAAGGTTCCAAGTCGACAATTTCAAAGGTGGAACCATAAGAAGCTTGTTTATTATAATCAACTATTAAAATCAGGTTATCCAGTTGATGTTTTGCCGCATGCATTGCCGCTTCCCAATTGGAACCTTCGGTGGATTCGCCATCGCCGATTAAGACAAATATTTTATGTTTTGCTTTGTTGATTTTTGCCGCTAAGGCCATTCCCACACCAATGGATAAGCCATGTCCTAAACTTCCGGTGGAAGCTTCTATTCCGGGAACTTTTCCGTATTCCGGGTGTCCTCCTAAAATACTATCGAACTTACAATAGCTGTCTAAATGTGATTGATCAAAAAATCCTTTTTCCGCTAGAATTGCATAAAGCGCAAGGCAGCCATGACCCTTGCTTAAAATAAAACGATCGCGGTCTTTCCAGCGGGGATTTTTGGAATCGTATTTTAAAATATCGTCGTATAAGACTCTGATGATTTCTAATAAAGAAAGTGCCGGACCAATATGCCCCCGGCCCCCGGCAACAGCGGTATCAATAACAACCCTTCTTAGTACTAAAGATTTGTCATCTAATTTTGCTGTCGATAAGGCTCTTCCTCTGGCAATTTTTTCTTCTAAAGAAGTTTTCATGCACTGCAATACTCATTATTGATTCTAGAAAGCATCATAGCTGCTTTTTCCAGTTGCTTCAATTGCAGATCTTTTAATTCTGTTTTGGAAAGAAAATGTTTTTTTTCTTTAATATAGGAAGGAATAAAGCAATTTAAGAAAATGCAGCACCATTTAATTCCCAAAAGGGGGAAATATACTCTTAATTTTTGTTCAATGCCTGGATATTCAGAAAAAAGATCGAGCATTTTTTCTAACCAAAATTGCGAAAGTTCAGAATTTAAGTTCATTGCTGGATGAATCATGAAATCGATAATCAACTTTACCGGATCGTCCCAGCCGAAATACTCAAAGTCTAAGAAATTCCAATTGCTTTGTTCATCCAAAATAGCATTATGAAAACCAAGGTCCGAAGGACTAAGAATTCTTAAATCCTGTGTTAAATGGGAAGAGGGGAATAAGGGAATTCCCTTGGCTTGTTTTATTGCCCAGGGTTTTATTTGGGAGTAACAAAATTGTAATCTCAGAAGCAGTTCGCTAAGTGTTTTATTTGTAAGCTTAATGCAGCTAAGATTTAATATTTTTAACCTTTCTTCTATATTGTCGAATACTTCATTCAAAGAAAAACATGCTTCCGAGGCGGATTGGAAAGAATCGGCCGAATAGTTTTTAGAAATATTTTTTAATAGTTTTACGAAATTAACAACTTGTAAAATATCGTCTTTATTTATTTCAGTGGCTGATTTATTTTTTCCCGAGAGAAAACTATAAACTGCACAGTTTTTTTTGTAATTAAAGTTTAAGGGTTTAGGTACTTGTCTGATTTGATTATTCCAGAGCGTTTGAAAGGCTGAAAATTCTGTTTTTAATCTTTCCCGTTGATCTTTCTTTTTGGGCGGGTAGAATTTTACAATCAAATTTTCTTTATTTTTCAAAGAGACAATGTAAATTTTACTATTCTGTCCTTTACTATTTAAGCTTTGAAAATGAGAAAGGTTTTCGGCAGGAATTAAATTTCCTATCCTTTTAATGAAGCTTCTTTTTCTAAAACTTATAAAATTCATTATAGACAGAATTGAGGAGAGAATTTATATGTTATTAATAACAATTTAAACCTGTCACAGCCAAAACTCATCTTTAACTATATGAAGTAGGTTATATTGTTTTGATGCCCTTTGTGGCGGAGGTTTTCATGTCTAATGGCAATGAGTCAATAAAAAAATTTTCTAAGCTCAGAGAGGTGGTGGGTTTGAAAAGTAGTGGCCAAAAAAACAAAATTATTGAAGTCGAATTAGATTTTTTCAAACAACATCGTCAAGTTAAAAATCCCAAGAAAAAAGCTGAAACCTCTTTTTCCAAATTTTATTTTAAATACACTTCCAAACTTCTACATATTTTGAGTCAAATGGATGTAGAAAAAGTGGAAGAGCTGGTAGAAGATATTTTATTGGCACGTAAAAATAATAAACAGATTTTTATTTTTGGAAATGGCGGAAGTGCTTCTACCGCTTCCCATATGGCCAATGATTTTTCCAAGCCCAGATTTGATGATGATAAAACCCTTTTTCGAGTGATCTGCTTAAATGATAATATCTCCACACTAACTGCTACCGCCAATGATTTTGGTTATGATAATGTTTTTTCAGTGCAGCTTAAAAATCTCATGCAGAAAGACGATCTGATTATTGCAATTTCTTCCAGTGGCAATTCTACAAATGTAATCAATGCGATTGAAGCTGCCAAGAAAAAGGGAGCCAAAACTTACGGTATTGTCGGTTTTGACGGAGGGAAATTAATGAGAACGGCGGAAAAAAACCTTTATATTCCTACTAAAGTGGGGCAGTATGGCTATATGGAAGATGTCACTTTAATTATCAACCATATCATGTCAGTCTATGTTTATGAAAAGGACAAATCGCTAAATGAGGGAAGTTAGTAAAAAGGTAATTGTTACCGGGGGTGCCGGATTTATCGGCAGTCATTTGGTAGAGTGTCTTTTAGATCTTGGTCATCAAGTCAAAGTTATTGATAATCTTTCTTCCGGGAGAATTGAGAATCTAGAACATCTTTCGAAAAATAATTTAGAGTTCATTCAAAAAGACATCGCTGATTTCCCAGCAATCGTTACTCACTTTAAAGATGTACAAGAAGTTTACCACCTGGCTGCACTTGCCGACATCGTTCCTTCCATTGAAAAACCACTTAATTATCATCACTCCAATGTTGATGGTACAATTAGTTGTTTAGAAGCAAGCCGGTTATCTGGTGTAAAGCGTTTTGTTTATGCGGCATCAAGCAGTTGTTATGGCTTACCTGATATTTTTCCCACCCCGGAAACTGCAGAGATTCGTCCAATGTATCCTTATGCCTTAACTAAGAACTTAGGGGAACAATATGCCCTGCATTGGCATAAAATATATAAGCTTCCTGTAGTCTCTCTTCGTTTTTTTAATGTTTATGGTCCTAGAACAAGAACAAGTGGAACTTACGGGGCTGTGTTTGGAGTTTTTTTGGCACAAAAAATTCATCAACGGCCTTTTACTGTAGTTGGTGATGGCACACAGACCAGGGATTTTACTTACGTAACTGATATTGCCGACGCCTTAGTGACAGCTGCCTCTAGCGATATTTCTGGAGAGATTTTTAATGTCGGCAGCGGAAACACCTATTCCATTAATGAGCTTGTGAAGAGGCTTGGTGGCGATGTGGTTTATCTTCCAAAGCGTCCGGGGGAGCCCGATTGTACTTTTGCTGATATTAGTAAAATTAGAAAGCAACTTTGTTGGAACCCCAAAATATCCTTTGCTCAAGGAGTTGAGAAAATGTTAGAAAATATTAATTACTGGAAAGATGCACCAGTTTGGGATCAACAAAGTATTCAGGGAGCCACGGCAGACTGGTTTAAGTACTTAGGGACGTAAAAATGTTAGATAGATATCGGGGAAAAATAAAAACTTTAGAAGAGCTAAAGAATGTTCTCCCTGGTTTAAGAAAACAAAAGAAAAAAATTGTTCTTTGCCATGGTGTTTTCGATTTAATGCATCTGGGACACATTCGGCATTTTAATTCAGCGAAAAAGTTTGGTGATATTTTAATAGTGACCACTACGGCGGATCGTTATGTCAAACGTGGTCCGGGCAGACCCGTTTTTCGGCAAGATTTAAGAGCAGAGGCTTTGGCCAACTTAATGACAGTTGATTATGTTTGTATTTTGGATCATCCGACCGCAGGACATAGTATTGAGCAGATCAAACCGGATTTTTATGTTAAAGGTCCGGACTATGTTCAAAAAGATAAAGATCTGACAGGGAAAATTTACGAAGAAGAAAAACTGGTAAAAAAACATGGAGGCACTCTTGTTTTTACCGATGATTTGACTTTCAGTTCTTCTCAACTGCTGAACAATCATTTTGAAAAATATCCAGAAAAAACCCTTAAATATTTAAAAAAACTTTCGGCTAAATATTCTGTCGATGCTCTTTCTAAGCAAATGGCCACAATTAAGAAAATGAAAATTCTGGTAATTGGCGATACAATAATTGATCAATATCATTATTGTACCCCTCTGGGAAAATCTTCTAAAGACAGTATTATTGCCAATAAATTTATTTCCGGGGAGGATTTTGCTGGGGGGAGTTTGGCTACCGCAAATCATGTTGCTCAGCTTTCTCAGAAAGTGGATCTACTGACGGTTCTAGGTGAGAACTACAGCTTTGAAAAATTTATTCGCAGCAAATTAAACAAAAGCATTAGACCTAAATTTTTTCAGCGCAAATCTTGTGTCACTACCGTAAAAAGACGTTATGTAAATTATGATAATAATCGTAAACTTTTTGAGATTTGTGCACTTGATGATGACTATTTGAACAAAAAAGAGCAAAAAAATATCATTAATTTTTTAAAAAAGAATATTAAAAAATATGATTTAGTTATTGTTTCTGATTTTGGGCATGGATTAATCACCAAAGAAATTATAAACTTGTTGTGTAATAAGGCCAAGTGTTTGGCAATTAATGTCCAGACAAATAGTGCCAACATGGGATTTAATTTGGTGACAAAATATCCTCGGGCTGATTTAGTTTGTATCGATCAGTTGGAGTTGCGTTTGGCGACAGGAGAAAAAACAGGAGACATAACAAATTTACTAAGGAAAATTCATCAACAACTTCGTTGTAAAATGGTAATTTCTACCCGAGGTTCTTATGGTTCATTGGCATATACAAAAAAAGATGGGCTAATTGAATCGCCGGCTTTTTCCGATCATACAGTGGATGCAGTAGGAGCAGGGGACGCTTTTTATTCCTATGTCGCACCCTGCTTTGCTTCAGGAATGAAGCCTGATATAGTTTCTTTGATCGGCAATGCCGTGGGATCACTGAAGGTGCAAATTATCGGAAATCGTGAACCGGTGATGATGGTGGATTTGATGAAGTTTGTTAATCGGCTGCTTAAATTTTAAAATAATTTTCATTTATTAAAATGAAAATTATTTTAAAATTTAAAGTTCTTGGTGTTGATTGGATGATAATTTCACGAAGCCAAAAGAAGTAACATATGTCATTGCGAAGGAGGAATAACCTGGAGATTGCTTCGCTTCACTCGCAACGACAGGTTATGCTGTCTTCGTTTCACTCACTAAGATAGGTAGTTTATTTTATGAATATAAAAAATGTTTTTGTTACAGGTGGAGCAGGCTATGTCGGTTCGGTATTAGTTCCGAAATTATTAGCTGCCGGATATAAAGTTAAAGTTTTAGATCTCTATATTTACGGAGATGATGTTTTAGCGGAAGTAAAGAATCATCCTAATTTAGAAGAAATTAGGGGTGATATGAGAGATGTTGCTTTACTGAAAAAAACAATTCCCGGATCTGATGCTGTAATTCATTTAGCCTGTATTTCTAATGATCCAAGTTTTGAACTTGACCCGGGTTTAGGAAAGTCTATCAATTATGATTGCTTCCCCGATTTGGTAAGAATTTCCAAAGATTCCGGAGTAAAAAGATTTATCTATGCTTCTTCTTCCAGTGTTTATGGTGTGCGGGAGGAGCCGAATGTTTCTGAAGATTTAAAACTGGCCCCACTTACTGATTATTCCAAATATAAAGCGCTTTGTGAAGAAATTGTATTGAAAGAAAGGGCTCCGGGATTTTCCGTTCTGGTATTGCGTCCGGCTACAGTTTGTGGCTATTCTCCGCGTTTGCGTCTGGATCTAACAGTAAATATTTTAACCAATCATGCGGTAAATAACAAAAAGATTAAGGTATTTGGCGGAGAACAAATGCGTCCCAATATTCATATTCAGGACATGACTGATTTGTATATTAAATCCTTAGAATGGGAAGATCAATTAATTGACGGAAAAATTTTTAATGCCGGATTTGAAAATCATAAAGTAAGCGAAATAGCGCAAATTGTAAAAACAGTACTCGCCGATAATATCGAAGTAATTACTCAATCAACCGATGATAATCGTTCCTATCATATTTCTTCAGAAAAAATAAAAAGAGAACTGGGGTTTATTCCCCAACATACTATTGATGAAGCCGTTAGTGACCTGGTAAAAGCTTTTAAAGAAGGGAAAATCCCGGATTCGATGAATGATATGCGTTATTTTAATATCAAAACGATGCAGCAGATAAAGTTAACTTAAGAGGAAGATGCAATTAAAAACTCCAAATTATTCCGAGGCTTTTTTTAGTGAAGAAGAACTTAAATTATCTCAAGAGTTTTTGGAAAAAGGATATGTGATTGTTCCTGCCGAGGATCAATTGGCACTCAATCAAATTCGTGATGCCTATGTAAATTTTGCTGCTGAATACTTAAAAATTGAAAAGCCACAAAATGCCGATAAATTTTTAAATGAAATAGCAAAACAAGTTCCTCCAGAAAAATTAAATGATTTACGTTTGGCGACGTTTAACAAATTTAATGCCCTTCCCTGGGCTAGAGCAAAATATTTTTCTTTGGCTAGAAGAACGCTGGAGATTTTAATCGGCAATGAACTAGTAATGCAAAAACGCATTAACTTAAGTATTCAATTGCCCAATGATAGCAGTTCTTTATTGCCGGTGCATTCGGATGTTTGGTCAGGGGACTCTCCTTTTGAACTGGTGCTCTGGGTGCCGATAGTAAATTGCTATAAAACAAAGAGCATGTTTCTTCTTCCACCGCAAAAAGATGCAGAGTTTTGCAAGAAATTTGCCGAGCTTTCTAAAAAAAATGCAGAGGACTTATATCAAATGATTGAGCCTCATCTGATTTGGTTGGATATTCCATATGGTAGTGTTCTGGTTTTTTCTCATGTGTTTATGCATGGCAATAGAATTAACTTGGAACCTGAAACGCGCTGGTCAATGAATTGTCGTTTTAAGAGTTTGTTTTCTCCTTTTTGGGATAAAAGGTTGGCTGATTTTTTTGAGCCGATTACTATTCGCCCGGCAACAAGACTGGGGATGGAATATAAACTACCCACTGGTTTTGAAGAATAATCTATGGCTGAGAAATTAGGATATCGAGGATATATTGCCAGTCGTGAAGTTCGGGGTGTCGTAACGCCGCAACAAGTGCAAAACTTGGTGATTAGAGACTATGCAGCAAAAAATAAACTTCTTTTTTTGCTGAGTGCCACAGAATATTCAATGCCTGCTTGTTATATGATGCTTGATGCGGTCTTGTCCGAAGTGGAGAGTCTGGAAGGAATAATTTGTTTTTCGATGTTTATGCTTCCTAAGCGCAATGAAAGAAGAAGAGAAATTTATCAGACTGTTTTAAATAGCGGAGCAAGTTTGCATAGTGCCTTAGAAGGAATAGTTCTTAAGACCAAAAACGATATAGCGCTGTTTGAAGATTTATTCATGGTAGAACAATGCTGTCAGCAGAAGTCTTTTCTATAAGTTTTACCAACTTATAGAAAAGACAATATCTTCTGAAGCGTTCTATAAAGCAGAGTAAGAAGAGAGAAAAACAGGAGGAAGTGAAATTTATTCAAAAGACTTTTGGGATTAATTATTGGACAATTAACCAATGGAATGAAGCTGGTTTTTTGCATGGTTTTCTGGGAGCTGATTTGAATGTAAATGACTCTAAAGAAGAAGCCGAAGCATTTCTAGCTTCGTTAATAAGCAAAGAAAAAACAGAACTTTTTTTACTCCAACAAATTCATTCCGATAAAATTATTTCCGTTATTGCTCAAGATATTCCTCGTTATAGACAGCAAGTCTTTAAGGCAGATGCTTGGCTATTAGATTCTAGGAAGATAATCGAAGAAGACTTGTTTTTCGGAATAAAGACGGCTGATTGCTATCCGGTTATTATTTATTGTCCCCTCACTAAATTAGCAGCAAATTTACATTGTGGCTGGAGAGGAACAGTCGACGGTTTGTTGATTAAAGCTGTCAATGAGTTCTTAAAAAAAGGAGCAAAAGTTGAAAATTTGGAAATAGCAATTGGCCCAGGAGCGGGAGTTTGTTGTTACCAAGTGGGGGAAGAAGTTATGGCGGCAGTTAATAAGCTTGATTATTTGGATTCTGAAAATATTGCTGAGATTTTAGTAACAAGAGGAGCTAAAGTTTATTGTGATATTGAGAAGCTGCTTTTATTGCAGGCTGAATTTATGGGGATCACTAAGACGGTGGCAATTTCTCTTTGCACTATTTGTAATCAGAACTTTTTTTCATACCGTCGACAAAAAGAAAATGCCGGCAGGCAACTGAGTTTTATTTCTAGGGCTCTTTGTTCCAAATAGCAAAAACGATTCCTGCAAAAATTATCAAAGCACCAAGATAAGCAAGCATGCTAAATTCTTCTCGGGGCATGATTCCCAGTGACCCAAATAACTGAATAAAAAGTATCAAGCAAAGTGTATCTAAATTGCAGAGAAGGGATAATTGTGGTGAGCTGATATATTTTAGGGCGAAAGGAATGATTGTATAGCCAATTAAAGTAATTACTCCCAGAGCAAAAAGCAGGGAAAATTTATTTAAATCAATTTGCTGAAATTCATTAAGATCAATGAAAAATAAAGAGAGCAATGTTCCAATCAGGAAAATATTCAGTATAAAACTTTCTTGTGTATTGTTTTCTTTATCTCTTCGAATAATGATACAATAGATGGCCCAACAAAAACCTGAAAAGAAAATGGTCATTGAACCAATAATTAAATCTTGAAAAGGTAGTTTCAAATTTAATCTTGTATAAAAAAATAAACCTAAACCTGAAAAAGCTAGAATTATTCCTAAAAGCTCTTTTTTGCTAATTTTTTCTTTTAGATAATAAACACCAAGCAGTATTAAAAATAAATTTCCTGATTTAATAAAAATCCCTCCATTAGCGGCTCCTGTTAATTTAATCCCCACTGTGAAAGAAAAGTAATTGGCACTTAATGCTAAGCCGGCTAATAGAGTTTGGAGTTTATTTTGTGGAATAAGATAAAATTTTTTCTGTTTAAAGAGAACAAAGATGTAAAAAAGAATCAAAGCGATAGAGAATCTGGCAAAAATAATAAAATTTAAAGAAAAGCTTAAAGTTGCTATTTTTATTAATGGAGCAAGAAGTCCCCAGAGGAGGGGAACCACTAAAGCCAAGGCCAAACTTAAATAATATTTATCAATAGTTCTCATTGATACCTGATAGCTGAGAAATCTCCTGCCAGCAATGAGCCAAAGTAATTTCTTCTAATGTTTTTAGGATGTTAAGAAAAATAAATTAAATTTGACTTAGGTCGATCCGGACAGTCATAATATAGAGACTTTAGCAAGAATGCTAGAGCTGTTGTGCTAACCATTAACTTTATTTTTTGGAGAGTCGCAAATGGAAAAATTGAACCACGAATTACTTGCATCCTTTATTCCCACAAATCCTGATTTAAAAAAAATATACATGAAACATAAAAAACTAAATAAAGAAGTTGAAAATTTAGAAAAATTTACGGCATATTCCAGTAGCGCCCGCCTGCGACAAAAAGAATTGAAAAAACAAAAATTGTATACGGTAGAAAAAATGATAGAAATTATTAAAAGCTATCAAGGAGTTAAAACGCAGTTGGCTTAAAATATTTCCTCTCTGTGTTTTTATCTATTGGGGCTTGTTGCTTGATGAATCAGTTAAGTGGCAAGCCTCTTCTTTTTGCAAAGGGCAAAGCCTTGGTGCCGAACAATCATTAAATACTTATCTGATCATCTCATAGACAGTTTCTTGATTTTATAGTAAAGACGAGTGTAAATATTAACTTATACTAAATCCTTTTATTGGAGAAAATATGACTGATCCAAAGATTGCCGTTGTCGGAGCAACCGGTGCCGTAGGTAGAGAAATGATTGATACCCTAATTCAAAGGGGTCTTCCTACAGATGACCTGACCTTACTTGCTAGTTCACGTTCTGCCGGACAAGAAATGGAGGTTGCCGGAAAAAATGTGATTGTTAAAGAACTTAAAAAAGACTCATTTAAAGGAATTGATATTGCATTATTTTCTGCCGGTGGTGCGATAAGTAAAGAATTTGCTCCTTATGCCGAAAAAGAAGGAACAATCGTAATTGATAATTCTAGTGCTTTTAGAATGGATGAAGACAAATTGCTGATAGTTCCGGAAGTAAACGGAGATTTGCTGCGAAAAAAACTTCAGAAAATGCAAAGAAAGCAAGGACTGATTATTGCCAATCCTAATTGCTCCACGATCCAATTAGTTGTTGTTCTAAAAGCAATTGAAGACGCAGTGGGTTTAAAACGAGTAGTACTTTCCACTTACCAATCAGTTTCCGGAGCGGGACAAAACGGAATGGAGGAATTAAATAATCAAGTTAAACAAATCTATAGTCAAAATGAAATAGAAATTAAAAAATTCCCTTATCAAATTGCCTTTAACTGTATTCCGCAAATTGATGAATTTTTGGAAAATGGTTATACCAAAGAAGAAATGAAACTGGTTAATGAATCAAGAAAAATTCTCTCTCTTCCCAAGCTTCCAATTACTACCACAGCAGTCAGAGTTCCAGTTTTTAGTTGCCATTCAGAATCGGTAAATGTTGAGACTATAAAACCTCTTTCTCCTGAAGAATGTAAAAAAGTTTTAAGAGAAGCACCGGGGATAATAATTTTAGATGATCCGGCTAATCAAATATACCCGATGAATTTTGAATTGGTGGGAACGGATGCTACCTATGTTGGAAGAATCCGCAAAGATGAATCTGTTGAAAATGGATTGAATATGTGGGTAGTTGCCGATAATTTAAGAAAAGGTGCCGCGCTTAATGCGGTGCAAATTACGGAAATTGTCCTTAATGAAAAATTTCCCGTGGGCAAAGAAAATTTGCAAGCTCATATATAATAATCCGAGTGAAGTTAAAGCTGACAATTGAATATGATGGCAGTTCCTTTTCGGGTTGGCAGTGGCAAGAAGGGTTAAAAACTGTTCAAGAGGAATTGGAAAGATCTTTTAATGTCCTTATTAATTCCGAAGCCAGAAAAAAAGAAATTGAATTAGATTTTTCTGCAAAATTTAGTACTAGTGGAAGAACCGATGCCGGAGTTCATGCTCGCGGGCAAGTTGTTAGTTTGACTGTGCCTGATAATTTAGAGTTAGATCCTTATCGAATTAAAGGTGCGATTAATGGAATCTGCGATTCGGCGATTAATATTATAAATGTGGAAACCGTTGCCGATAACTTTGATGCACGTTTTAGTCCTCATGTAAAACAGTACAGTTATTATGTTTTATTAAGACATGGAAATTTGGCGCTATATCAAAACAAAGCCTGGCGTGTTGCAGATCGTCTGAATGTTAAAGCAATGGTCGAAGCTGCCAGAAAGTTTGTCGGTCAATATGATTTTACAAGTTTTGCTGCAGGTGATTGTGAATCAAAGACAAAAGTAAGAACTATCTATTTAAGTGAGCTCAGTCGTTTGAATGATACTTCTTTAGTCTATACCGTGCAGGGCCCGGGCTTTTTAAAACAAATGGTGCGGATTATGGTGGGAACTTTAGTGGAAGTAGGTAAGGGAAAGTTCAGCCCCGATGATATTCCAAAAATTATTGCTGCTAAAGAACGTCGTCTGGCCGGTGAAACTGCTCCTGCTCAAGGATTATATATGGATTGGGTTAGATATTTAAATAGAGCGGAACAATTTTAGAAGCAAAAGCAAGTTTTTAGAAAAACAGATCTATGATCAATAAAAAAATCTAAATCAAGACTTCGTCATTTTAGAAAATCTATTTTAATTAAATGGCAAGCTGGATGAACACCAGAATAAAATTTATAAATATCCATATAGATAGTGCTAGCAAAATACTTTTCGTATTCATGTTCTATGCTACTGCAATCGGCTGTAAAGATAATTTGCAGCAATCATCCTCAAAAAAGCAAGAGGTTCAGCCTGAAGTTAATTACTCAGAAGAATTATTGAAGAAAGCAGAATCTGGAGATGTTACTGCACAGTTTGAACTTGGTTGGATGTATTATGAAGGTAATGGTGTAGCTAAGGATGCGATTAAAGCTATTGAATGGTACCAAAAAGCGGCAATGCAAGGAGACGCTGGTGCACAGATTAATCTTGGATTAATGTATTCTCAAGGTGATGGTGTTGAACAGGATAATGTAGTGGCTTATGCTTGGTTTAGTTTGGCTAAAATTAAAATAAAGGGAGAGGAAGAAGAAAAATTAACAGAATCCTGGCTCGAAAAAATCAAGTTGGATCCACTTCAACTATCGGAAGCTGAGCGAATGATTTCGAACTGGAAACCCGGCCAAGTTTTAGTGCGGTCTATTCAATAGGTTCTTAATCAGGATAAATATTTATAAAATATCAATAAAATCCGAACACTTTTTTAAATTTCTTCGAAAATATCCAACAAAATACCATTACTAATAGCAAAATCTTTTGAGAGCCTTGACAAGATATTAAGTTATGCACATAATATAAATATATAATTATGTGCATAACTTAAGAGGCAAAATGATGAGAAACATAACACTTCGAGTGGAGGATGATGTGATTAAGAAAGTTAGGAAATTTGCAATAGAAAAGAATACAACTTTAGCTTCTTTAGTTAGAGGCTATTTGCAAAGTCTTGCCAAGAAAGAAGTCTCTTCCGAAGAACTAATCAAAGACGATCTGGAAGAAACATTTGATTTACTTTCCGGACCAATCGGGCCCAAAGATTGGAAGCGAGAAGATTTACATAAAAGAGGAAAATGAAACAAAGAGTTTTTATTGACACTAATATTCTTCTATATGCTTATGATTTGAATTCAAAAAACAAACTGGAAATAAGCAGAAGTATCTTACGCGAGGGGCAGCAATTTAAGCATTTAATTATATCAACTCAGGTCTTATCGGAATTTATCAAGATTGTTTCCAGCAAACTGGGTTTTGAATTTGTACTACCAAAGATTGAAAAAGTAATTGATAAATTAAAATTTTTAAAACTAACTGAAGTTAACCTGGCAATAATTAAACTGAGCATTACAATTATGAGAAAGTATAAGATTTCTTTTTGGGACGCGCAAATTATTGCTGCTGCAAAACTGGCTCAATGTGAAGTGATTTTAAGCGAAGATTTTTCTCATCATCAGCAATATTCTGGAATTTTGGTAGTGAATCCTTATAAATGAGCAGTAGCTGCAATAGATAATAAAATTTTAATTAATATAAATACTTAGCTTTTTTATTTGCTAACAAATACTAGCAAATGATATACTATGCTATTATAAACTTTTTTTAATTTTATGAGTACAACTCAATTAGCAACAAGAGTCAGCCCCAAAACAAAAAAAGTATTGGATAAAATCTGCAAAATGCACGGATTAGTAATGAGCCGCTTTGTTGAAGAGGCCATTCTCGATAAAATTGAGGAATTTATCGATATTAGTGAACTGGAGAAACTTAGACAGGAAAAAACTCGTTCTTTTAAAGAAGTAATTAAAGAATTAAAATTTGATGTCTAATTATCAGATTGAAATTACTAAAACTGCAGAGAAACAATTAAAATCTCTTCCTCTAGAGTATAAAATAAAAATTACTAAAACAATCAAACTCCTAGCTTTAGAACCAAGACCTTATGGCTGTAAGAAGCTAACAGGATATGAAAACAGTTATCGCATTAGGGTTGGAAATTATCGGATCATCTACGATATCAAGAGCAAAGTTTTAACTATTCTGATTTTAAAGATTGGTTATCGAAAAGATGTTTATAGATAGCATTGTATAAATATAAAGTCTTTGAGGCTAAAAATTGAGTTATAACCATTTTTTCATTAGTTCCTTAATCATCGATTGATAGGGAACTTTAGCGGCTTTGCATTTTAATTTAAAAGATTTTAGCAGATGTTCCGGAATTCTGATGCTGATTAATTTAGATTTTGATTCGATATTTTCATGCATTAGTCGAAATTCTTCAAGAAATTGCGCCACTTCGCTGGGAGTTAATTTCTTGGAATTTTCCAAAGCTTCGTCGCTAAAAATTTGCAGGGCTTTCATTTCTGTAGTTTCCTTAAAGCTTTAATATCTTCTAGATCTTGGGGGCGAGCTGATTTAGTCTTGATTTTAATCAAGTCTTCCAAGGAAATAATTTTTACTTTTTTGTTTTTTATAGAGACGCCGATTGTTTTTAGCTGATTTAAATCTTCGGTGATTACTATATCAACTAGACGCGGAGGATTACTGGGATCATAAAAAGACCAGGCAATAAGATTCCTGTTTTTAATATATTCATCTCGAAAAGTAAAAACTTCATTTCCCGATACCGGCAGACGGGGAATAAGTTTGATGGAGGAAAGAGCTTTTTCTGCCGATAAGTAATATTTTTTTTCATAGGGAATAATTAGATCGATGTCCAGAGTTCCGCGAGCTGCTCCGTGTAAGGAAACGGCATAGCCCCCGATAATGGCATAGGGGACTTTAAAAGTATCCAGTGAATTGATTACTTCTAGAATAAGCATATACTTGTATATACATCATCGGCCGAACTGGAACAAGTCTTTAAATATTTAACTATCTGAAATTAAAGAATAACTCATTTTTAAAACTGAAATTATTAGCAAACATTTCTTAAAAACAAGGCCATAACATTTTGTAACCTAAAAATGAGGATCATGAGTCGATTTCAGGATAATCCAACTTCTATTAATCGGACACTGGCAGTAAATTTACCGGCCAAGGTAGAGCAGCAGCCTAATTTTCCAAAACTCCCTTCGGTCGAATCTACAGAGGAAAATGTTAGAGGATTTTTTAAGCATACAGAAAGAGTATCGCAAAAGTTAAGTGAAAATGGATCTTTTGATTATAATAATGCCGCTTATAAATTCTTAAAAGGATTAGTTTTTCCAATTATATCGATATTTAGTAGCAAGGAAAATTTAATAGCAGCAGGAGTTGTCGTTGCTTTGACGTTATCTTCTCCGGTTTTTGCTACTACTTTAGCAACAGTTGCCTTAGTATATGGCTTATATAAAGCAGGAGAATTTTTAGTTAATGCTTATAAAGCATACAAGGCTAAAGATGGAGATCAATTTGAAAAAGCCTTTGAAGGACTTGGAGAAGGGGCTGGTAATATTTTAAGTGGGGTTTCTTTAAAAAGTAGTGCGAGTAAATCTTCTTCCCTGATCAAAGAATCTAAATTGATTTCTCAATTACCAGATATTTCTAAGACTATATTTTTTCTAAGATCCATTCCTAAAATACTACCATCTGGTGCAATTTATGTTTCACAATCCTTAAAAAACTTAACACAGGCAGTATATTCAAATCTTACAGCTCCCAGTAAAGAAAGCAGAGAAGAAGCATCTTATAAGTTATCTGATTTACTTAAAAAAGATAATCATTCACTACAAACCGCAGCTGATCCTTCATTAAAAAAAGTAGATTTAAATGAAAATAATGGTTTGCAAGATCAAGCAAAAAAAATCTGGAAAAGTGCTCAACAAAAGGGGTATGAAATATACTCAGATATTTCTAATAATCATCAAACTTCATTTAGAATCTATAAAACATATAGCGTTGGTGGAAAGGAAATAAAGAAACAAATTGGGCCTTCTATTGAAATTCCAGAGAAGCCAGAGTCCTTAGCAAGCAGAAATAAAGAAATTATCAAAACCTTAGAAATTCATTTAGAGAACCCACCGATTATTATTTCCAGTAGGATTCCTTCATATTATCCGGCCTTAATTGATTACCTAAATTCAAAAGAATTATATGAGGAAATATCAAATAATAAATTAGAAATAACTCTGGAAACACTTAAAAATAAAGGTTCTCTTCTTATTGAAGAATATTCAATTAAAAGTCCGAATTCTACTTCCAATAAATATCATAACTCCTTTGTATTAGCAGATAATCTTAGCAAAGATATTCAAAGAAATTTAAATATCTTACTGAGTATAAAAAATGAAAAGCCAGAAGCCGGAATCAACATTGCCGAAGAACCAGCTATTATCTTATCTCTAGCAGAGAATAATAAAGATCTCTTGCCAGCTTTGAATATTTTTAAAGAATTAACCCCAGATTTATATAATCAAATTAAAAAATCACAAGAAAGAGGAGTTTTTGTTTATCTAACAGCAACTAATAAAGAAAAAGTCACACTAACATTTGGCAATAATTATTATGATCAAGTTGTAAACGAAGATGGATCTAAAAAATATGGTGCCTATCTATTTAAAAAAGGGGAGATTGAGATTGCCCATAGTGAATTTCAAGATCCAATTGCTTTAGAAAAGATTTTATCGAATCTTCCCAGTTATGTTGAACCGGAAAGAAGTGTTCTAAATTCATACATTGATCAAATCAATGCAGTAGATGGTAAAATAGAAAAATTTGATGTCATCGGTGATATTATTCGCTCCTCGATGCGGACTATGATTTCTCCGGAACTTGATTCGCAGCAAAGGTCAGAAGTAATAAAAAATACAATCCAGCTTCATTTAGAGCAAACGGCGCTTCAAGGGATTTTTTCAAAAAGTGCGACAAAAGAGAGCAAACTTGATCCAATAATAAAAATGATTCCTGATCAAGAAAGCAATCTAGCATTAGGAGATGAGCTAAGATATGCAAGATTATTGACCACTATTTTAAAAAATCATTTAGAGAAACATCCTGATATTACAATAACAGATATTGAAACATTAAAATTACCACTTTTACATGCTCTGCAAAAGCTAGAAGCAGAAGGTTATCACAACAAAATCGGCGACCCGGAACTCTGCTTAAAAATAATAGGTTATATCAAAGAGAAAAGAAAGCAATTCGCAGAAAGAATATTAATTGATAGAGATACCAAACTGATAACACTCTTTGATTGGGAAGCGTGGATGCCCGACAAAAGTAGTGCTAATGATCTTGCAAGAAAATATAACATTCCTGCAGAAAATGTAAAAACGATTAAAGCGTCACTAAGCTTTTTTGGTTCCAATCTTTCAAAAATGAATAGCTTCTTTACTGAAATCAAAGAAAGTTTGTCACAAACCAATCCTAAATTTAAACGGATCACAATAATTTTAGATCAACATGGAAATCCTGATCGGCTGTCTTTAGGAGAAGATTTTATAATGCTTTCCAGATTCCAAAAGGAATTAGAAAATGCATTAACAACTAATAATAAGCAACTTGAAGTGAATATTGTTGTAGCTGGAGCATGTTTTTCCTATGACTACTTTGAAAAAGTGGGAGAGCACTTAAATAATACTCTACCTAAGAATTCTGCTAGGCCTTTAATTATTCCTGCTTCATTAAAGGGTAATCTTTCATATGGGGAAGCTGATAGTAAACTTCAACTTTTTGTAAATATGAAGAATAATGTATCTTCGGAATATCGTCTTACACACCTATTAGATTTTCAAGCAACAACTGTTCTTCCAAACTTAGAAAGGAATGTTAAGGATTTTGATATTACTATGGCTAATAGTAAGCATTACATAAGAGGAAATCAGTATACAGTTTTTGCCCCTGAAATTATTGATTTTGAAGATTTTCTAAAAGAGATAGGACTTGAAAGTAGAGAGGGCAGGAAGAGTAAGTTTCAATTAGAATTAAGTTCTATTCTAAAAGCTAAAAATAGTCCTTCCTAATGATCACATTCCGTTACCGGTTCAGTTCCTTGAATAAAAACTTCTTTAATCACATACTCTCTTGGGCAATATGAGGTGGCAATGAGTCCTGTAGTTTTATCGATATTTCTAAAAACAATTCCTTCTGGTGGAATGAAGTCCAATTGCGGTTCCATCGGGGCAATGCATTTTTCAAATTCCGCCCAAATTGGAGCCGCGGCTTGACCACCCGTTAGTTTTGTTTCCCGGTTATCATCAAAGCCTACCCAGACGATTGTTAGATTATGTGGAGTAAAACCGGCAAACCAGGCATCACGCGTATCATTACTGGTTCCAGTTTTTCCGGCAGCAGTTCCGGTATAACCCAGTCGTCTGATGGAATTTCCGGTTCCTCGGTTAATTACATCTTGTAAAATAGTAGTTAGTATATAGACCGGTTGTTCTGAGGAAGCTTGTTCGAAATTTAATTTAGATTGATAAATAGGTTCAGTTTTTCCTTCTAGCGTAATTGAACTAATCGGGCGCAAGTCAATAAGAATTCCACCGTTGGCCAGAGCAGTGTAAGCTCTAGCAAGGGCAAAAGGAGAGACATCCCCTGCACCAAGTGCCAAGGAGGGAACTTGCGGCAGGTTTTTTCCAAAACCGTAGCGTTCTGCTGTCCTTGCAATTTTATCGATGCCCACTTTGGTGGCTAGTTCAATAGTGGGAATATTTAGAGAATGGGTTAAGGCTTCTCGGACAGTTACTTCTCCTCGATATTCATCATCAAAATCTTTGGGCTCCCAAATTTGGCCGTTTTCCAATTGAATACTTACTGGCTCATCCATTAGCAAGCTTGTTGTCCTGGCCACTTTATAGCTGTTTAAGTCTTTATCTAAAGCAGTTAAATAAACAAAAGGTTTAAAAGCCGATCCTGGTTGTCTTGAAGATTGACTTATTCTGTCAAATTGATTTTCCCCATAATCTCGGCCGCCAACCCAGGAAATAATTGTACCATCAGTGGGACTGACAGAAATTAATGCAGCTTGTAGCGGTTCTTTTCCGGCAACATTTAATCGGGGAAAAGCAGTTCGAAGTTTTTTAAGTCCTAGTTCCACTGCGGTTTCTGCGCATTTTTGATAGTCCACGTCAATTCCAGTGATCACTTGAATTTTTTCTGTAGTAGAATCTTCTCCTGGGATAATTTCCGGAAGAATTTTTCTAATATAATCGCTAAAATAAGGCGCAATGCGTTTTGTATGAGTTGCTTCTTTGGTAATTAATTTTGTACCAAGGGCCTGATCGTATTCTTTGTCGGAAATATAATGCAACTCCAACATTTTATCGAGAACCACCTTTTTTCTTTTTAATGCCCGTTTGGGGTAGCGTCTTGGAGAATAAGAGGATGGTGCCTTAATTATACCGGCAAGCGTGGCCGCCTCAGCGATATTAATTTGTGAGATGTCATGACCGAAAAAAGATTTCTCCGCTTCAGCAAAACCATGAATGGCAATGTTTCCTTCTTGACCAAGATAAACTTCATTTAAGTATAATTCCAATATCTCATCTTTTTTAAAAGCAAATTCTAAAGCAATAGCCGTAAAAAGCTCTAAGATTTTTCTGCTAATTGTCCTTTCTGAAGAAAAAAAGAGATTTTTTGCCAACTGTTGAGTAATCGTCGATCCTCCTTGTACTAATTGTCCTTGGCTGAGATTTACCGTTATTGCTCGCAACAGCCCCACAGGATCTACGCCAAAATGAGAATAAAAACGCTCATCTTCTATCGCCAGCACGCTATTAATTAAAGGTTTAGGAAAGTCTTTGAGAGATTTTTGGATACTTGCTCTCGTAGCATTGTCTCCCAACAGCGAAAGCACTTCCGGTTCAAGAAAAACTTGGTTTAATGGATTCTGAAATTTGAGATCACTTATTGATTGTATTTTATAAGTAGGGCTTAGTTCCAGGCGAACCAGTTCTGCATTTTGTTGTAATTTATTATCGGCATTAAAACCGCGAAGGAAAATTGAAATTTGATTTTTATCCCAGAAAACTTCTCCCGGATTTTGAGGAGTAGAGTTTTTAAATTGATAACTAAGACGCAATAATCTTTCTTTTAGTTTATATTTTTCAATATCAAAATCTTTGTTCAAGGGCAGGGGGCGAGAATAAATTGCAGAAGCAGTTGTGATGTTTCTATTATTAACCAGTTGAACAACTTTTTTTTTAATAAAGAAAGAACCAAAGAAAATAAATAAGATGCTGAGTAGTCCTAGGCCAATAAAAAACTTAATTATTTTGCGAAGTAAATTCATGTGTATTTCTTTAAAAATGCCATAATAGCGTAATCAGACGGTTTTGTGTATATTTACATTGAATATTAGATTGAATGTTGAAAAAAATTCTTAGTTGGAAAGGCAGTTTATGATAGCAGCTCTTCGTGGTGCAGTAATTTTTCAAAATGCTGAAAATGTTGTGATAGATGTGAATGGAGTGGGCTATGAAGTTACTGTTACTAGAGCTTTGTTGGAAGAAATCTCTAAAAATAGCAAGCAAGTAACAGTTTTAGTTTATACTGATGTCAAAGAAAATTCTATTTCACTTTTTGGCTTTAAGAGCACTTTAGAAAAAGAAGTTTTTTTATTGTTAAAAAAAGTAAAAGGAATCGGTTCAAAAACTGCAATGGGGGTTATTTCCAGTGTCGGTGCGGAAACAGTACTTAATTGTATCGGACAAAACGATATCTCCCGTCTCAAATCAGTGCCTGGTATCGGGGGTAAAACTGCAGAGCGCTTAATAGTGGAGCTGAGGGAAAATGTTAAAGATTTTATTGATGATGCGAAAATTAGTTTAACTTCAAAGATGGAAGTGGTTTCTTCCGGCAAACAAACTGGGGGATTATTTTTAGGAGTGGAATATGATGTGATTTTAGCGCTTGAAAAACTGGGTATTGCCAAAGAAAAAGCAAATCAAGTTGTCACCTTAACTTTAAAACAGCATGCTGAAATATCACCGCAACTAAAAAGTGATTCGGGAGAACTTTTAAGATTAGCGCTTAGTAATTTATAATCGTCTGACTCGTCCTCCGAAGCTTTAGCGAAGGAGGAAGCCTCTTGGCGAAAGACGATCAAGAAAAAAGTAAATATTTATGACAAAAAAAGAAGAAATATTTAATTTAGCTGAGCAGATTGAACAGGAGCAAATTCCCCTCGAGGAAGAAAAATATTCTTATATCATGCGCACTTTAGTCGATACAGAAAATCCAACCGAAGAAGTGTTTCAAAATACTCTAAGACCACAAAATATTACCGAATACGTGGGGCAGGAAAAAGTTGTGCAAAACTTAAGTATTGCCATTGCCGCCGCTAAGCGTCGCAGTGAACCACTTGATCACGTTTTGTTTCATGGACCGCCGGGATTGGGAAAAACCACCTTGGCGACAATTATTGCCAAAGAATTGGGAGTAAATTTGAAAGTAAGCTCCGGTCCAGTTTTAGAAAGACCCGGAGATTTGGCAGCGGTACTATCTAGTTTGCAAACGGGAGATGTGCTTTTTATTGATGAGATTCATCGCCTAGGAAAAGTAGTAGAAGAAATACTTTATCCGGCGATGGAAGATTACTCGATTGATATTATTATTGGCCAAGGTCCGGCAGCACGATCTGTTAAACTAAATTTAAAACCGTTTACCTTAGTTGGTGCTACGACAAGAACAGGCCTTTTAACTGCTCCGCTAAGGGATCGTTTCGGAATAGTGGAGCGGATGGACTATTATACTGCAGAAAATCTTTATCGAATCATCAAACGTTCTGCCGGTATTTTAGGAATTGATATTGATGATTCCGGAGCAAAACAAATTGCCAGTCGTTCCCGAGGAACTCCCCGAATTGCTAATCGACTTTTAAAACGTATTCGGGATTATGCCCAAGAGGTAACCAATTCAGAAATTACAGAAGAAGTTGCGGCTAGTGCTCTTTTGCTTTTAGATGTGGATGAGTTGGGTTTAGACAAGATGGATCAACTTTTGCTTTTAACGATTATTGATAAATTCTCCGGTGGGCCAGTAGGAGTTGAAACTTTAGCTGCCGCAATTAATGAGTCCAAGGATACTATTGAGGATGTTTATGAACCTTTTTTAATGCAACTTGGTTTTATCAATAGAACTCCTCGCGGTAGAGAAGCTACTTTACATGCTTATAAGCATTTCAATCGTTCAATCAGTGGGAAACCTGCGGCTTTGCAAGCAGACCTCTTCAAAGGATAAAGAAATATTTATAATTATCGTAACATAGTAATAGCGATCCTCCTTCGCCAAAGCTCCGAAGGATATAGCCTTTTCTATAAGTTGTCCAAGATGGTAATGTTGGATAACTTATGAAAAGAGCTATAAAAAAAATTGTTTATTACCGCTTTTTAGGAGTAACGCTATTTTTATTGATAGTGTTTTCTATTGCCTATTATCTTTGGAATGAGTTTCCAGAATTAAGTAATCAATCAGCAATTGCCAGTAATCTAGGATTCTTTTTATTAATTAATCTAAACATTATTGTTGTAATGATTTTGGTTTTCTTAGTAGCAAGAAACTTAATAAAACTTTTTTTAGATCGCAGAAAAAACATTCTTGGTGCGCGACTACGAACAAAATTAGTTACTGCTTTTGTTGGTTTGTCTTTGATTCCTACAGTAATGCTTTTTTTGGTAGCCAAAGGGATTTTAGAAAGTGTTTTATATTCCTGGTTCTCACCGCAAATTGTTGCTACGGTTGATGGCGCTTTAAGTGTCGCTCAGTATTATTCCGATACCACTGCTTCGGAGCTTAAGGCCCAAGTAGAATTGGTTGGACTTAAACTTTCCAAGAATTATCCAACTTTAGTTAAGCAGTCTTCAGAAAATTTACTGGATTTGCAAGAATATCTTGATGCTCAAAGAGAGGGTTCGGGACTCTTTGCCATAAAAATTTTTACTGGAGAAGGTTCGGAGCTGGTTAGTTCTGTTCAAGACAAGTCTGAGACAATTGTTTTTAAACCTTTACCAACTGGGAATTCAGTTAAGTCAAATATTTTGGTTAATAAGCTCAATAGCGGTGAACTACTAACGGTTTTTTACAATTTTTATCTAACTACATCTGAAAAAGATGATGCTAAAAAATATATTTTGGCGGTTTCCAAACTAATTCCTACCGAATTGGCCACAAAACTTTCTGGAGTGATTAATTCTTATGACGACTATCAGGAACTTAAAAGTTTCAGAAGACCCTTAGCCTCCAGTTATTTACTGACCTTAGTTGTGGTTACTCTTTTAATTGTCTTTGCTGCAATCTCTGTAGGTTTTTATCTAGCAAAAAATCTTTCCATCCCGATTAGCTTTTTAGCAAATGCTACAGCAGAAGTTGCTCATGGAAATTTAGATTATCAAATCCCCGAAGTAGGAGACGATGAGCTTAGTGTTTTAGTGCGTTCTTTTAATACAATGACGGCAGATCTGAAAAGAACAACTCGTGCCGCAGCTTGGAGAGAAGTAGCAAAAAGAATTGCCCATGAAATTAAAAATCCTCTCACGCCGATTCAACTTTGCGCAGAAAGAATGCATCGACGTTTTAGTAGTGAACACTTAATGGGCTGCAATTTTGAAGATCGGAATTTGGTAGTTGAATCTAGCGATATTATTATTAAACAAGTTGAAAATCTAAGAGTTTTGGTAAATGAATTTTCCCGTTTTGCGCAAATGCCGAGAGTGAACTTAAAGAAAGAAAATTTAAATTCGATAGTTTTAGATAATGTTGCAATATTTAAGGAAGCTCATGGAGATATTGATTTTATTTTGAATTTGACATCTGATTTGCCGGATATTGAATTAGATAGGGAACAAATTGGTCGAGCCATCATTAATTTGATTGATAATTCCATTGCTTCAGTAAAAGAAGTTTCGGAATTAAAAGTTTTGCCTCAGGAGAATTATCAACCCAGTATTAAAATTATTACAAAATATAATTCTGATTTGGGACTGATTACCCTAAGTGTGATCGATAATGGCAAAGGAATTTCCGAGGAAGATAAACCGAAACTTTTTGAACCATATTTTTCCAATAAGGAAGCAGGAACAGGTTTGGGTTTAGCGATTGTAAACTCAATCATTAGTGATCATAACGGCTTTATTCGGGTAAAAGACAATCAACCTCAAGGTGCTATTTTTATCGTGGAGTTGCCGGTAAAGACATAGCGTTATTAACAATTAAACGAGACTGTAAACTAAACTGTGTAATTTCCAATAGACGTACGGAGCGCGGACTTTAGTCTGCTTGTTACCAGATTAGTTATTTTTCATCCTGTTAGAAAAATCATTTATAGATTTTATTTTTTGGCAATAAGCGGACTAAAGTCCGCGCTCCGTACGTATTATGCTTTTAATTACGTATACGGAAATTCTAATTACACAATTTAATTTACAGTCTCAATTAAACCCTTTTTCCGCTTTCACTGCCTCATAGGCTTGCTGAATTGTTTTGAACTTTTCATTAGCAAATTTCATGAAATCTTCGGGAAGCTTTTTGGCAACTAGCTTATCGGGATGATAGTCGGAAACTAGTTTGCGATAATTTTGTTTGATGATTTCAACGGGATCGCTTTTTTTGCAACCTAGGATTTTATATTGCTCATCAATGGAGCTGCGGTGTTCTGTGGTTTTTTGCTGATTCTGCTGACCATTTTGTTGCCCATTATTTTCAAATTCTTCCTTAAATCGTCCCCTGGACTCCGGAATAAAGTGGCTTTTTAATTGTTGATAGGTTTCAGATGGGACATTAAATAATTGAGCGGCAGTATCTAAAAGGCGCTCTTCAGCTGCAACAATTTTTCCATCTGCGGCCGCCAGATCAAACAAAAAGATCAACATGTTTTCCAGTGCTTGAGGTTGAGTTTTGTGAATTTCATAGAATTGTGCCGCATCATATTGAAAACTGGAAGAAGATCGAAATGCGGAATTAAATATTTTCAAAGCTTCTTTTTTTGCGGCTCTTTTAAATTTTAAATTTTCATTACAAAGTTTTTCCACATAATGAAGTTCTTCTTTGTTGATTACACCATCAACAGCTGAAATTTTACCGAGTAAATGAAAAACACTATTTAAAAAAACATTGCTATAATAAGTTTGATTTTGTTTTTGAATATATTTTTCTGTTCGAAGCTTACGCAACTTCTCTTGAAGGATCATATCCAGGATATGACCGGCAACGATCCCAATAGCAAGGCCGCCAAAAACTGAAGCCCCTTGATCGCGGGCTAACGCAATGCCGATATAAACAAAAATTATTTTAAATAAAACCATAAAGATATTTATATTGTTATGGAGTTTATTATAGAGAAAGTAGCCTTTAAAATACTTTTAATTACGGCATCTTAACTATACTGATAGAAGCCCCGGCCAGTCTTGCGGCCATACCAGCCGGCTTCGACGTATTTAACAAGTAAAGGGCAGGGGCGATATTTGCTATCGCCGAGTTCGCGATGAAAGATTTGGCAAATAGAAAGACAAGTATCAAGTCCGACAAAATCCGCCAATTCCAAAGGACCCATTGGCTGATTTGTGCCCAGCTTCATTGCCGTGTCAATTTCTTCGGCTGTGGCAATGCCTTCCATTAGAACAAAGCAAGCTTCGTTAAGCATTGGAATTAAAATTCTATTGACAATGAATCCCGGATAATCATGTCGGGCAGTAACTGGGGTTTTTTCAATTTTTAGTGTTAGTTCTTTAATCGTTTGATAGGTTTCTTCCGATGTTTGGAGGCCACGAATTATTTCCACAAGTTTCATTACTGGAACTGGATTCATATAATGCATGCCGATAAACTTTTCCGGACGTTTAGTAAAAGCAGCAAGTTTAGTAATAGAAATAGAAGAAGTATTACTGGCAAAAAGACATTCTTTTTTACAAAGCTGATCTAATTGCAAAAAAAGTTCTTTTTTTACGTCGATATTTTCCACAATTGCTTCGATTATTAAATCAGCATTGCTCAGAGCAGAAATATTATCTGCCTTTTCAATATTTTTTAGGATTGCTTCTTTTTTGCTGCTAGTAATTGTTGCCTTCTCCATTGCCCGATCCAAGCGTTTTTTAATTCCTTCAATCGCTTTATCTACAGCTCCAACAGCTGCATCAAAAAGAATTGTTTGCAATCCGTAATCGGCCATAACTTGAGCAATCCCGGCACCCATTTGTCCTGCACCAATAACAGCAACTTGCTTAATATTTTTTTCAGACATAATTTTTTCTTAACCAACAGCTCTTTTTTTTGTAATAATTGGATTGGCGACATCTTCTTGTTCGATTTCTCTTCTAGTAACATTTGATTTTGCATCTTTAACCGCTTGCTTCATATCGGGAGTCAGTAAAAACACACCAAAAGAACTAACAATAGTGACAATAAATAACCAAACTGCTCCAAATGCTACTGCCTCTTCCTGAGTTGAACCTGCAGGCATTAGTAACATGCAATACATTGCTTCGCGTACTCCTAGTCCGTTAAAAAAACTAATGGGCAGGGAGCTAACGATATTTACAAAAGGAACAGTTGCCAACAAATATGCCACAGAAAGCTGAGAGTTGAGTTGTCCGGCAATAATAATATGCATAAAAAGTTGCAATGAATGAAAAGCAAAAGAAGCAGCAGAGGCTTTAATCAGAGGTTTCTTTCTTCTGGGAAAAGCAGAAGTAATTTTATTTAAGGTTGCACTCCATTTATGATGAGTAGGGAAAAATTTATTAAGCAGATTTGGTCCAAACCACCAAAAAGCAGCAAGCAGACAAAGTCCCGCGATTCCACCCAAGGAAAACAGTGGCACAATATTTCCCAAAGCTTGCGGTCTAAAAATACTGATGGTCAAAGTACCAATAGCCAAAAGCATTATCAGACCATGCACGCGATCGGCAATTACAGTGGCTAGAGTCGCTGCTCTAGTTCCTTTTGGTGGTGCCAAAGCCAGGCCTCTGACAATATCTCCGCCAACGGTTCCAAAACCAAAGACGTTAACAAACATTCCAAAAAAATAAGCTCTAATTATTTCTAATCTACTTTTTCGAATCCCGATTTCTTTAACGAAAATCTGCCATTTATAGGCGCTTAAAATTTGTCCAAGTGTATAGAGAATTAGTAAGCTGAAAATCCCTGTTAGGCTAAAAGATTTGATTGCTTGCAGCAGGCCTTTTTTATCTACTGTCAAATAAACAATTCCTGCTAATCCCACACTAATGAGGATTTTCACAGCAAGAAACAATTTTTTTCGTTGATCTTTTGACATAAGAAGTAGTAATTATAGACACTTAGCAAAAAAGTCAATATCCTAATCAGGAAATCTTATTAATTCTAGGTAAACACTCAGCTTTTCTTCTGAAGGCAAGTTTGTTATTAACTGTGCACTACTTATAAAATTACTTTTATATGTTTAATAAAGTTTGGACTCCAAATCTGCATAATATCTCGATCATTAAGCTGATTGAGATTATTAGCGCCAGATGCGGGCCATCTTTTTAGACTGATATAAAGGTCTGAAAAGCCCGCATCGAAAGATGCGGGCTTTTTTTTTGCTTTTTTATTAACAAAAATTATTTTTTGGAGAAGGAAAAATAAGGCAATGAGCAAAACATATCTGTATGACACTACACTGCGCGATGGTACACAAGGAGAGGGAGTGAATCTTTCTGTTGAAGACAAACTGCTTTTGGCAAAAAAACTTGATTCCTTCGGCATGCATTATATTGAAGGTGGCTGGCCGGGAAGTAATCCAAAAGATGCAGAATTTTTTCAAAGAGCAAAAGAACTTAATTTAAAAAATGCCAAGATTGCCGCTTTTGGCAGTACTAGAAAAGCGCACATCCAATGTGAAGAAGATCCACAAATCCAAATGCTGCTTACCGCTGAAACCCCTGTTGTAACGATGTTTGCAAAAACTAGTACCTTGCATGTGAAACATGTACTGGAGACTACTTTAGAAGAAAATTTAAAAATGATTGTTGATAGTGTTAGTTATTTTAAGCAAGCAGAGAAAGAAGTAATTCATGACGCAGAACATTTTTTTGATGGTTTTAAATTAGATAAAGATTACGCTATTGCCACACTAAAAGCAGCAAGAGATGCCGGAGCGGATTGGCTAGTTCTATGCGATACTAATGGCGGTGTCATGCCCTGGCAAGTTGAAGAAATTGTGCGAGAAACCATTGCTGCTTTAGCCCGTAATGCAAAAGGTAGTTTAAAATATAACTTCGGTATTCATACGCATAATGATTCCGGAGTTGCTATCGCCAATGCGCTTGCAGCAGTAAGAACAGGTTGTACCCAAGTGCAAGGAACAGTAAATGGCATTGGAGAAAGGGTAGGTAACTGCGATATTATTGGAACAATTGCCAATTTAAAATTAAAGCTTCAAGATGAATGTCTGAGTAATGATCAGCTTAAAAACTTAACTTCACTTTCTCGCTATATTTCTGAAATAGCCAATCTTGTTCCTGATATTCGACAACCTTATGTAGGTCAAACAGCATTTGCTCATAAGGGAGGAGTTCATGTTGCGGCGATCATGAAACTGGAAGAATCCTATCAACATATTGATCCAACATTAGTCGGTAATGAAAAAAGAGTTTTAGTTAGTGAATTAAGTGGAAGAAGTAATATTGCTTTCAAAGCAAAAGAGTTCGGATTGGATGTAGGAAAAGATGAAGTCAAAAAAGTTCTGCAAGAAATAAAAGATTTAGAAAATAAGGGTTTTTATTATGAAGATGCCGAAGCTAGTTTAGAATTAATGTTACATCGGGCAAAGGAGGGTTATGTTCGGCCCTTTGAATTGGTGGATTTTATGGTAGTAATTGATCATCGCAGCGGTGCTGACTTAAATGTGCTTGCCAATTTGAAAGTTAAAATTGCAGGAATTATTGAACACACAGCAGCAGAAGGACAGGGCCCGGTAAATGCTCTAGATAATGCCTTGCGAAAAGCAATAGAATTACATTATCCAGAAATAGCTGCCGTAAAATTAACAGATTATAAAGTAAGAATTTTAGATGGCGGAAGTGCCACTGCAGCTACTACTAGAGTGACAATAGATAGCAGTTTTCATAATCGCAGTTGGAGAACTGTAGGAGCTTCGACAAATATCATTAAAGCTTCTTGGCAAGCGCTTGCTGATTCCATTGAATATTCTTTATTGAAATAAAATTAGAATGGGCAACTTTTTTAAAGAGAGTGTAAATTAAACTGTGTAATTTAGAATATACGTCCGGAGTGCGGACTCGCAGGGCACGTTGCCCTTTAGTCCGCTTATAGCCAAACTATTATTTTTGCCATACTAAAATATTTAGAAAGGGCAACGTGCCCTGCGAGTCCGCGCTCCGGACGTTTTATGCTTTTCATTGCATAGATGGAATTTCCAAATAATTACTTACTCGGGTTGTTTTTTGATTAAAACAATCTGAAACAAAAGACAAATATTAGGCGATAACAACAACAAAATCAGCAATTTTTTGATAATTCTTATTTTAAAAAAAAGATTATTCTCTGCTAGGATTAAATTTAAATAATTATTTTCATAAAAAAGTTGGCTTGCGTTTAGAGATCAATAAAGATATTTGAGCAATATGCTTAATGTTATAGAAAAACAAGAAAAATATCCATCTTCAGCCCTTGAAATATTGCGGTCTGTTTTTGGTTTTTCTGATTTTCGTCATTATCAAAAAGAAATAATTGATTGTATTTTAAATAAACAATCAGCTCTTGTTTTAATGCCAACTGGCGGAGGGAAATCTTTGTGCTTTCAAATTCCTGCGCTTTTAAGTTCAGGAGTATGCGTTGTAATTTCTCCTCTGATCGCTTTAATGCAGGATCAGGTTCAAGGTTTAAAAGAATATGGGATAGAAGCAGAAGCTTTAAATTCTAGCATGAGTCCTGATACTCAATCTCAAATTGAAGCGCGCTTACTTCGTGGAGAACTAAAACTTCTTTATATTTCTCCTGAACGATTGTTAATGGATAAAACTTTAGAATTGCTAACTCTAGCAAATATTACTTTGTTTGCGATTGATGAAGCGCATTGCGTATCACAGTGGGGACATGATTTTAGGCCAGAATATTTAAAACTAAATATTATTAAACAGCGTTTTCCCTCTATTCCGCAGTTGGCACTAACAGCTACCGCTGATGAACTTACAAGAGAAGATATTTTAAGCAGATTAGAATTAAACCAAGCAAAAGTTTTTATCACTGGTTTTGATAGACCAAATATTAATTATGAGATTGTGCTAAAAAAATCACCAGTTACGCAATTAATTGATTTTATTTCCGCTAATCATCCACAGGACTCCGGTATTGTTTATTGCCTCAGTAGAAAGCGAGTTGAAGAAGTAGCGGAAAGTTTGAGAGCAAAAGGCTTTGATGCAGTGCCCTATCATGCCGGGCTCGATCCCCAGATACGTCTCGCCAATCAAAGCAGATTTATTAAAGAAGAAAATATTATTGTTGTTGCAACAATAGCTTTTGGCATGGGAATTAATAAACCTAATGTGCGTTTTGTGGCGCATTTGGATTTACCAAAAAATATCGAAAGTTATTATCAGGAAACAGGCCGAGCAGGGCGCGATGGCCTTCCATCAAATGCTTGGATGGCTTATGGTTTACAAGATGCCACAATTTTAAGGGAGATGATTCTTAGTGGAGAGGCTTCAAAAGAAAGGAAAATTATTGAACAACGACGCTTAAATGCTTTACTTGGTTATTGTGAAACCCCCGGATGCAGAAGAATAACTCTGCTTAAATATTTTGGAGAAGATCAACAAAACAATTGTGGAAATTGTGATAATTGTTTAACCCCGGTAGTGACTTGGGATGGCACAATTGAAGCAAAAAAAGCCATTTCTTGTGCTTTTAGAACAGGACAAAAATTTGGCGTTGGACATTTGATAGATGTTCTTTGTGGTAAGTCAACCGATCAAGTTTCTAAATTCAGACATAATCAAGTGTCTACTTTTGGTATAGGTTCATCCGTTGGCGAGAAAGAATGGCGGTCTATTTTTCGACAATTAATTGCTGGAGGCTTTTTTGCAGTCGATAGATTTGGTTCTTTGTCGTTAACTGAAAAATGTAAGGCTGTATTAAATGAAGATGTTAAAGTTTTATTTAGAAAAGACGCATTAAAATCAGCAAAATTAAAAAATATAAAAACAAAAAATTCTTTAGGTAAGGCCATTATCAATGAAAGAATCACTCCTGAAGGCTCAAAATTATTCGAAGAACTAAGACATCATCGTTTGAAAATAGCAAAAGCACAGAATATTCCACCCTATGTTATTTTTCATGATACAACGCTCAGGGAAATTGCAGAAAAAAAACCAAAAAATCTTAATGAAATGTCGCAGATAACAGGAGTAGGCAACAGCAAGTTAAATCGCTATGGTGAAGTGTTTCTTAAAGTGGTGAATGAGTTTGTTCCGCAATGAGGTAAGTCAGAAATTATAATGGGATATCTCCGCTTTGTCCGAAATTAACAGTATTAGTTTGTCCATTTGCTGAGGATTTGTAAATCCAAGTGCTGCCGTAGAATACGGAAATATCTGTTTTCCCGTCACCATCATAATCATGATTGCAATTAGGAATTCCTCCGGCAGAACCAAAGGTTTCGGTGTAAGTGGCATTACCGTTTGTTTTCACGTACCAAATTAAATTTCCACTATTTTTGTCTGCCCTTACCTGCACGCGATCGCTTACTCCATTATTATCCCAGTCACAAACTAGAGGCCGATCTCCTTTTTTGCCCCAGGTAGAGTTTACAATTTTACTTCCACCATAAGTTTTGGCCGTCCATTTGGCTTTTTTGTTGATGATCGTATATTCATTTATTCCATCTCCATTGAAATCTCCGGAAAGAGGATCGGTGCTGCTTCCTTTTAAAGTTGAATTGGCTTCGATTTTACCTTTTCTGTTGGTTCTATATCCATTAGCGGAGCTGTAAATGAAAAAACCTTTTTTAGTATTATAATACCCGATATCAAAGGAGTCATCGTTATCATAATTTCCAACTACTGGAATGTCTTTTGCGCCACTGCCCCATTTTCTACTTGTTTGCGTAGAATAAGAATTACCGGAATTTAGAAAAGTCCAATAACCATTGCTGCGATTATATACAGCAAAATCTTCTTGAGAATCGCCGTCAAAATCACCGAGCAAAGGAGTAAAATTGCTTAGTCCCAGTTGATAGCTACGAATTTGTGTTGTATCAAAATTACTACTGGAAGTTAAAACATACCAAGTGGCATTCCCTGGGCGCCAGAATACAAAATCACTTTTGCCATCACCATCGAAATCAGCACTATGATAAGTTCCTTGTATTTGAAAATTTAAGGCCTTATTGTTTCCAACCTCAGTTTCATCAGCAGCATTGTTGCTTACTGTTAACTTTGCTCCGGAGGTCATCGTTACTAGACCTACAGAAGCACTGGCGCCATAGTCGTAATTGGTATCTCCGACATAATTATCTAAATAATGAAATTCAATTTTTCCGCTGGAATAAAGACGAGCTTGAAATCTAATCTCATTTTGACTATTAGTAGTGGTGCGATAAGCATAAGGAACAACTACCCAGGTAATAGTGGCTACATTATTTTCTGTTTTAAACCAAACACCACCATCGCTGCTTACAGGGCTAGGATAATGATCGTCATTCAAAGGATAAATTCCGCTGGCAAGTCTATTGGAATAATCGTTTTCTGTAGGTTCTGTTCCGCTGTCGGTAAGTGGAATTAATCTTCCGTTAGCAGAAACGGAAACTCGGCTATAAGTAGTGTCATAGTAATCAAAATTAAAACCTAAACTCTTAGTGTAATACCCATCATCAGAGGTTAATATTCTTTCTCCCAAAGAGCTATCGTAGTTAACTGAGATTGCAGATTTTGTATAAGCAATTCCATCATTAGAGGGAGGAAGAGAGGTTGTATTGGTCAGAGCATTATAAGCATCTACTGTTCCTGGATATTTAATAGAACCGTTTAAGCCGGAGATTGTTTTTACAGTTGTAAGTATTCGTTCTTTAAGTTGAGCCACTGTTAGAGTAGAAGCATGTGCAGCAAGCAAACCAGCAACTCCGGCAACATGGGGAGTAGCCATGGATGTTCCACTATAGCTTGCATAACTACTTCCTGGGATGGTGCTTAAAATGCTTACTCCTGGAGCTGCAAGATGAACAGTATTTACACCATAGTTAGAAAATGAAGCCAAAGCTCCGTTATGATCAATTGCTGCTACGGAAATAACATTGCTTACATTATAATTGGCAGGATAGCTTGGACTGGAATCATTATTACTTGCAGAATTACCAGCTGCAGCAATAAATAAAATCCCAGCGGAGTTTGCTTGAGAAATTGCATTTTCCAAAGATTGAGAAAATCCGCCACCGCCCCAGGAATTACTGAGAACTTTAATATTCACCCCAGCATTTTTCATAGTTACAGCATATTGAATTGCCTCAATAGCATCACTAGTTGATCCAGAACCACTAGCGCTTAAAAATTTAAGCGGCATTAATTTTACATTCCAGCTCACACCGGCTACGCCACTGGAATTATTTCCTACTCCACCTATTGTGCCCGCACAATGGGTCCCGTGATTATTATCGTCCATTGGAGTTCCATTATTGGCATAAGCATTATATCCATGGATGTCATCAATAACTCCGTTGTGATCATCATCAATGCCATTGCCGGCAATTTCTCCGGGATTGGTCCAGATGTTATTCACTAAATCCGGATGATTATAATCGATGCCGGTATCAACTACCCCCACAACTACAGAACCACTTCCGGTATTTAAATTCCAAGCTTCCGGCGCATCAATGTCCATGTTTGCCGTCCCGCCAGTTTGCCCAGTATTGTTCATGCCCCATAATTCTGAAAAGCGAGTATCATTAGGGGTCGCATTAATACTGACAATGTAATTTGGCTCTATGTATTCAATAGCTCCAGAGGCGAGAAGTTCTTTGGCGTATTTGTCATTGATTGTTGTTCCGGCAGATGCTTCTACCAGTTCTGAATCATTGATCTCAAAGCGATCAATGACATTTACTCCGAGTCCTGTGCGCATCGTAGACAAACTGCTATTTTCTAAGTTTTTGGAAAATTTTATTAGAAATTGACCTTCAATGCTGGGAGCTTGATTTTCTGCATTTGCCTGAAGACAAAAAATAAAAAGGATGCTCAAAAGTTGAAAGAAAATAACTAAAATAAAAAAGCTTGTGGAAAACTTTTGCTTAGTTAAAACCGGAGAAACTACACATTGCAACATAAAAAAACCAACCTAGATATCTAAATCGGTTTTTATCTGTCTTTACTAAAGATATAAGTAGCTTAGAACAAGTGTTTTACAAGTTGGATTATTGGCTAAATTCGCCCTATGACAAATTTTTACAATTAAACTTACTTTGCTAAAGCTTTTGGGCCAGAATAGGCTAAAGGAGTTTCTAAAAGATACTTTTAAATAACAATATAAGTTTTAAAATAGCTTAGAACTACTGTTCAACCTTTTCTCTGTCTTGCTCATGGCTTGGTACAGTAATGTTAGGAGAGTCGATACTTTCAGCTTTTTCAACTTCAATCATTGAGTTCATAGATTGCACTGCTGTATTGACATGACCGCCTTCTAAATTTGGAGCGATTGGTTTTTTTGAAGTCTTTTTAATATTGCTTTCATCTCTAAAAACTGCAGCAGCATGAAGACCTTTGTCTCCTTGAGAAAGTTCATACTGAACTTCTTCTCCATCCTTTAATGTTCTAAAACCTTCTGTTCTGATAACTGAGTAATGAACAAAAACATCTTGCCCGTTTGTATGCTCGATAAAACCAAATCCTTTTGCATCATTAAACCATTTAACTACACCTTTAAATAACTCAGCCATTTTTGAACTCCATAATTTGCTACTCTTGTAGAAGATCGGTTTAGTTTACTCGCCCCGAAACTCCTGTATTTTTTTGTCTACACTTCCTTAATTGCTAAGAAGGCCCACATTTTTAAAAACAAGAGGATTATATACAGCTTCTACATATAGAATGATCAGTAGTTTATTTGACTGCTTTTGGCAATAATATATTTTTGTTTCTTACTGTAAAAATATTTGAAATAATGAGGTATAATTTTGTTGAGTAATTATTGTGGTTTTTATGGTATTTTAAAAAGTCATGTGTTGCTTAATGTGAGCATAACTTTTTAAAAATGTTATATCCTTTTATCGTTCTTATCTTCAGAGCAATGAGCTATTAGAGAAGAGAACACTGCCGAGGAAAGTATTATCATGGGTATTCATGTCAGATAAGTATCAATTAGAATCTCTTGGAATTTTAGCCAGTAGTGTTGCGCATGATTTGAATAATATTTTAACAGGCGTTTTAGGTCATATTTCTTATTTGAGATTAGCTTTATCTGATACTCAGGGTTGTGGAGATTCAATCAATGCTATTGAAGACGGGGCTAGGAGAGCAGCCGGAATTGTTCAGAATATTCTTGATTTTTCCAAAGGAGCCAAAACTAAAAGTGGACCTGTAGAAATCATTGCAGTAGTGAAATCAGTTTTAATGCTGCTTAGTTCTTCGATGCCAGAGAAAATAAATATCCGTTATCAGCCAATATTAGATGAAATTTTCGTTCAGGGAGACGAGAGCCAATTTATTCAATTGATAATCAATTTAGTTATTAACTCCCGAGATGCCGTTGGAGATTCTGGTGAGATCCTAATTATAACAGAAAAAATTCAATTATCAGAACAAGATTATGCAAATTCTTTGGGAATAACAGCAGGTGATTATGCATTAATTTCGGTTTCTGATAATGGTCAAGGTATAGCAAAAGAAATTCAAGATAAAATTTTCGAACCATTTTTTACAACAAAAAATAAAGCTGGAACTGGACTGGGATTAAGCATTGTTTCTTCTATTGTAAAATCCCATCATGGTTCAATTTCTTTGGTGAGTGAAGAAGGAAAAGGAACAAAGTTTGATATTCTAATGCCACTCAGTTCTCCCTCCTCAACAAAAGAGCAAAAGCAAAAAAAAGAAATTTCACAAACTGCAGTTCCCCATGGTTTTGAAAAAATTTTGGTAGTTGATGATGAAGAATCAGTAAGGATTGTTGTTCAAAGAAGTTTGGAACATCTGGGATATAAAGTATTTGTCGCTAATAATGGCATAGAAGCTATTGAAATTTATAATTCCAGACCCCAAGATTTTGATTTAGTGATTATTGATATGATCATGCCACAGATGTCGGGAGACGAGTTATTTGAAAAATTAAAAGAGATCAATCCCCAAGTTGCCGTGATGTTAGCTTCTGGTTATTCCAGTGATGCCAGGGCACGCTCAATACTAGATCACGGTGGTTTAGGTTTTATTCAAAAGCCTTTTGCGATAGAGGAATTGGCCCAAGAAGTGCGGCGTTGTTTGGACATTGCAGGGAAATAGTAGTATATACTTGCTTATAGGGTTATTTTTGAAAAATAACCACAGAGCAACAGAGCACACAGAGAAGAAATTACTGACTCTCTGTGTGCTCTGTTGCTCTGTGGTTCATTTAAAAAGATTAATTAAGATACTTTTTTATAATGTTAAAACCAATAAAATTGCGAAATGTTACCATTTCCCCGAATTTGATTTTGGCTCCAATGTCTGGAGTAACGGGAATCTGTTTTCGCCGTCTGATTAAATTATTAAATCCTGAAGCTGTAGGTCTGGTAGTTACGGAGTTTATCAGCATTGAGGGCCTGACCAGAAAAAATGATCAGAGTCTGCGCATGATGCGTTATGAAGAAGAGGAAAGGCCGCTTTCCATTCAAATTTTTGGTCATGAAATTGGAAGAATGGTTGATGCGGCAAAAATGGTGGAGCAAGCGGGCGCTGATATTGTAGATATCAATTCCGGCTGTCCTGTTCCTAAGGTTGTAAAAAAAGGTGGCGGTTGTGAATTAATGAGGCAACCAGAACATCTTGCCAAAATGTTACCAGCGGTAAGAAAGGCAGTGAATATTCCTTTGACCTTAAAAATTAGAGCCGGTTGGGATTTGAAAAACAAAAATGCTTTAGAAATTGCAAAAATCGCTGAGGATTCCGGTGTGGAGATGCTCAGTCTTCATGGAAGAACCAGGCAAGAAGCTTATCGTGGTTTTTCCGATTGGGAATTAATAGCGGAAGTGGCTTCGAAGATAAACATTCCTGTAATTGGCAGTGGAGATGTGGTTTGTGCAGAAACGGCAAAAAAAGCACTTAATTCCGGAGTTGCCGGAATAATGATTGGTCGTGCTGCTTTAAGCAATCCTTGGGTATTTACGGAGATTTATTCTGCTATTAACGCTTTGCCTTACAATTCCCCGCCTGCACTTGCAACAATTGAGGTTTTATTGGAGTATATAAAGTTATTAAATCATTATCTACCGGAAAAAGCTGCCATTGGCAGGTTAAAACAATTGACATCCCAACTAACAAGAAGAGTGCCTGGTTCCGCTCAAGTAAGAAGAGCCTTGTGTATGTCGTCTAGTTTAAGTCAATATACTGATACCCTAAAGCTTTGGGCTGATAATTTAGAAAATCAAGGAAACAAAGTTGATGAAGTTTTTCTTGTGAATAGTTTGCAGTAATGGAAATTCAAGTAAAAAATCTGGTTAAATATTTTTCCGATAAATTGGTGATAAAAAATATTTCCTTTGACTTAAAATCAGGAGAACTAGTTGGCCTCTTTGGGCCAAGTGGTGGAGGAAAAAGTGTTTTGTTAAAATTATTGGCAAGTGTAATTATGCCTTCTAGCGGAGAAATTAATTTTCTTGATCCTGATAGTCAAGGAGTTGAAAATTCTTCCGTGGGTTTTTTATTTCAAGAAGGTGCTTTATTTGATTCCATGTCCGTAATTGAAAATGTTGCCTTTCCCTTATTCTCCCAAAAAAAGATATCTAAGGAAAAGACTTCCCGGGAAGAAACTTATGAAAGAGCTTATCTGATGCTCGAAGAAGTAGGTCTTGCAAAAGCTTACCAAAAACTTCCTGCGCAATTAAGTGGTGGGATGAAAAGAAGGGCCGCTTTGGCCAGGGCTTTAGTGACCAATCCTAAATTAGTTTTACTTGATGATCCGACTTCCGGTTTGGATCCGGTTGCTTCCAGCGTGATTATGGATTTAATTAAAAAGCTTCATCAAATACATCAACCAACTGTTGTGATGGTGAGCCATGATCTGCGACGTTTCCTTCCCAAAGTGCAAAGAGTGCTAGGTTTATTTGATGGTCAATTGCTCTGCGATTTAAAACCTCAGCAAATAACTTCTAAAGCTCCAAAGCGAATTATTAATTTTCTTGAGACGCGTTTTGATTTTTCTCAAGCAGTATTTTCCCAATAATGCGAGATCGTAAACATATTTTTGAAGCACAAAATCGGTTTTTAAGTGGAATCGGAATTCCTGAAAAAATCGAGTTTAAACCTGATTATTTTCAATTGGAAGCGATTCAATCGTTGGTCTCAGGCAATGATACTTTAGTGGTGGCACCTACCGGTGCGGGCAAAACTTTTATTGCGACAGAAGCGATAAAATCTTTTATTAAACAGGGCAAAAGAGCCATTTATACAACGCCCTTAAAAGCCTTATCCAATGCCAAGTATGCAGAGTTTAAAAAAATATTTGAGCCGGAATTCTCTGTGGGACTGCTCACCGGAGATAGGAAAATCGAAGGGGGTGCACATATTGTAATTGCCACGACCGAAATTTATCGGAATGAGCTTTATGATTATTGTGAAAATTATTCTCTAGTGATTCTCGATGAGTTCCATTATCTCAGTGATCCTCAGCGAGGACCTGTTTGGGAAGAAAGTATCATTTTATCTCCACAAAATTCTACAATTCTGATGCTTTCCGCTAGTATTTCCAATCATAAAGAAATTGCTTCCTGGATTGAATATGTGCGTAATAAAAAATGTATGATTGTCAGCGTCAGTAAGCGGCCGGTGGAATTAAGACTGGGATTTTTACATCCTCAATACGGAGCGATTCCCTTGGAAGAAGAGGATGGAAATATTACCCATGAAGTTTTAAGTTATTATCAAAGTGATACCAAGTTCTCTCATTCACAATCAGATCATCATGGTCGACGAAGAATCGCCAATAAAAAAAGCGGCGGTAGAAGGGGGAGGAGGAGATAATGAGAAGAATGCAAGTTCCGATAGCAGATATTATGCTGGAATTAGAGGCGAAAAACCTTCTGCCCGCTATTGTTTTTCGCAGTGCCCGAAGTAATTGTGATTTAGATGCGGAATTTGCCGCAAGAAATAGGAGATTGTTGTTACCAAGAGAAGAACAAGATCAAATCAAGGCAGAGGTTAAACGAATAGTTTCCTCCTATGATATTGATCCTGATTTGGTCACCACTCACCCCCAATATAATTCTTTAGTTCAGACTGCAGTGGGCGCCCATCATGCCGGACAGCTTTTAATCTGGAGATTGCTATTAGAAGAATTAATGTCTGCAGGGTTACTTCGCGTGCTCGTTGCTACAGGTACTGTTGCTGCCGGCGTGGATTTTCCGGCACGTTCAGTAGTCATAACCGCACATGCCAAGCGCGGCGCAGATGGTTTTAGAGTTTTAGCTTCCTCGGAATTTCAACAAATGTCCGGAAGGGCTGGAAGAAGGGGAAAGGATGCAGTTGGTTTTTGTTTTGCGGCTCCTTCTGATTATTGTGATGCGCGCTCACTGCATCGCATCGCCAAGCAACCGCCGGAACCACTTAAATCTGCATATTTTCCTTCTCCTAGTACGGTGCTTAATTTGTTGAGATATCGCAATGTCGATGGTTTGAGATTCGCCGTGGAAAAAAGTCTGGCTGCCTACTTGGATCGTCAAGAAGCAAGAAAAATAAGAGAACAAGCAAAACTCGGAATAAATTTTTTACCTGAAGAAGATTTGAACAAATACCTTGATTTTTCAAGAACGAACCAAGAGGAAGATGATTCTCCAGATTCTGAAGTGGGATTTGCTCTGGGAAATAATTTCAGTAAAGATCAAAAAAAGACCTTAAAACGTGTGCGCAGAGCTTATCGGCATGCGGAAGAACTTGATAATAAGCAAACAATCAGTTTGAATGCCGCACTCACTGGACTCACTAGCTTGGGATATATCAATCAAGAACATTTATCTGAGAAAGGACATTGGGCCTCAAATCTTTGTTCCAGTTTAGTATTAGAGCTTGCAGAAATTATTCAGGAAGGTTTGTTAGAAAATGCTTCTTCAGAAACTTTAATTACAATTATTTCTTCAATTTCTGCCGATTCCCATCGACCTTATCTGCCAACCAAAACTTTACTTTTAAGTAAAGAGCAAGAAACAAAGTTAGAAAATATTTTAGAAAAAATCTATTCTGTTTTTCTTCCGGGAACATTTGAACAAAAACAAGTGAATCAATCTGCTGCTTATACTGCTCTAACTTGGGTCAAAGCTCAAAGTTGGCAGGAATTCCGAGCGCTTTTAATTTTTACCGGAGTGGCCGAAGGTGATGCCGCAAGATTAATTACTCAAACCGCCGAACAGCTTAATCAAATATCGCGTTTAGAAAAAAGTCATCCTCAACTTGCCAAAAAAGCCGAGGAAGCTAAGAGATTATTACTGCGCCCACCGCTGACAGAAGCAATTAATTTTGATACTTAATTGATAAATCCTTGATTTTAGCCGATATTTCTTTGTCGAACAATACCGACAACGAAAAAGTATTTTACCGAATGATCATTCTTTCTGTCGATTTTTCTGGATTTTTAATATCAAGATGCTAGTGTTAACACGTATTATCTGTACTTAAGTATTTGTTTTTGGTTTTAAAGGAATAACATCAATATAAATATTATTTAAGGTGACTGTTATGTCAGACTTTAATTTTGAAAGTGTTTACAATAATTCCGGTGATTCTTTAGGAAGTTTTTTAGAACCAGATATTATGCTTCCTTCGCAACTTCTTTCTCCTGATGAGGAAGGACTCGATGCAGGGGAGAGAAAGTTAATGGCCGCAATTCTCTCCGATGGTATTGAAGCATATATCCACCAAAGCTTGAATTCTGAAACACACAAAAGCAGAGTGCGACAAGAAATCATTGATTGGATTGAAACTGAAGATACCGAGTATATTTTCAGTTTTGACAATGTTTGTGAAAGTCTGGGAATCAATCCTGAATATTTAAGATTGGGTCTTTATCGTTACATTGCTGCAGCAAAGAAAAACAAAGAAGAAAATACTTCAACAGAATCCTGGAAAAAGATTCGAAGACCAAGAAAGCATTAAGGATTAACTGATTTCTGATTTCTGATTTCTGATTTCTGATTTCTGATTTCTGATTTCTGATT